>VXOP01000264.1 GCA_009839975.1 Candidatus Poribacteria bacterium | reverse complement strand
ATACCATTCTTATCGAATTCTAACGCACGTAGACCGTCCGGTATATATCCAGCTCGCATCTGTTTCTCAGAAATGAAAGCACTATTGCTACCGCCAGCACTAATAATAGGTCTTGTCACAATGCCATCCTGATTTTTGACAGGTTCACCATATTTTACATATACAGTATTGGGATAATTTAGATAGACTTTTCCTCCACTGAAGGACGCACCAGTAAAACGTTCACCCTCATTCCATTTTTTGATAACTACACGCATCAATATTTCCATTCTAAGCTGCTCTCTTCCAGTAAAAGGATTTACAGGAGCACCTTCTGGAATTTCAGGATACGGACCGAATCCATGGGGTGACACACGGACGGTCTCAGTGTTTTCCAGTTCCTTGGGTTGTTTGGTCAGGTCTGGACCGGTCTCCCCAAGAGGCGAATCATCATGCACATCTACGGCTGTTGTTGTAAGCGATTTCTCAAGAGTAGGTCCTGCCCCTTCCTTAGAAGTCGTGTTGAAATGTGACTTACGATTGTTCTCCCATTGCCGCGCATATTCAGTGGCTTCATCTAATGCTTTTCTGTGCTTCGCTGTCTCGTAACGATACCAGATTAAACAGCCAACAGAAACCACAATCAGCAGTGCTAAGCATCCTATAATCCACTTATTCGTAAAAAAATCACGATACATCTTATACCTCCTTTCATCAATTCATACTGTATATCGGCATAACGACAAAAATAATTGAGTCAAGGAATACAGTAAACGTTGGCACTGTCTCAGAATTAATCTAAGTTCAGATAAGCAGCCATACATCCGTAGCGTAAACTGCCAGTTTGCGCTCCTTATGGCACAATCTGGCAGATTGTGCTACATAGGTAGCAACTTAGGTTATTATACCAAATAATGCAAAAAAAAAATCAAGTTAAAATTCAGCCACACTCTATCTTGACAGAAATGCAAGAATCAGTTAGACTATGTATAAATAATACTACTTCGCAACCGAGGTTACAATGCAAGAAAACGAAATATCTGTTCCAGAAAATCACCAGCATACAGAGACTCATACCCTACAAGCGATGAGTTTCTCTGAAATACTGGATGGCATGTTCTCACTCTATCGTAAACATTTCCCACTGTTTTTTCGCATCGTTATTGTCTATTTCATTCTAAGATACACTTTGGATAAGATAACTCAGCTTTTTCTTTTTGAAAGTCTATCTGATGGAGATCCTGCTGCACTGTTTATTACGACTGTTATTACATATTTAATTGCGATTCTGGTCAGCGGTGCCCTATCTTATGCCAGCGCAGAAGTACTCTTTGGTAGGACTATCACAACCAATGCCGCCTATCAACACACGCTAAGTAAGTATTTTCCACTGCTTGTTGCTTTCATCATATATGTTCTTGTATGTACGGGTTTAGCAATTACGTGCATTGGCATACCTTTTTTTATTTTCTTTTTAGTGAGATGGAGTGTCTACACGCTCCCTATTCTAATAGAAGGTCACTCAACAATGGGTGCGTTACGTCGCAGCGCAGAATTAGTAAGAAATAGCTGGTGGCGCGTCTGTGGAATCATCTTGGCAATACTGATAATCTTTCTCATGATTCAATCTATCCTTATTAATTCATTTGGGATAGTATTCTTTCTGTTGACCGGTACTAACGAAACAGAAATGTTTGGAATAATTAGGCAGATGTTTTTGCCAACACCACTTGATATAGGATGGGGACTCTATCTTATTCGAAGTTTTGTTACAATAGCGATTGAAGCAATAACAACCCCAATCAGTGTAATTGGTTATACACTGCTTTACTTTGATCTACGGGTACGAAAAGAAGCCTATGATTTAGAAATGCAAGCGACGCAACAACAGGAACAAAAGGTCTAAATCAATAGGTATCAGGACATTAGGATGCGCTTTAATCAACTCCTTAAAACTATATATAGCTGTTATCGGGATAATTTCTGGCTGTTTTGGCGTATTATGTTACCTGTAGCAGTTGTTGCCATTTTATTGGATATATCAGGACATTATCGTAATATCTCTCGTATCAATGAACATCTTGATGTATCCAGGGATATGGCATCCAACAATCAAAGTCCTGATACGCAAGTTCTTTCACCAAGCGTATTTGAGGATTCGATAGCGGGGAACCTGAATACGCTTGATGGTATTTTTGCTACAACACAACTCACTCAAGAACATGATATTCCAACAGGATTACATTTCCAATTTCTACCATTACCAACTATCATTACGTATAACAGTGATGGAGTCCTATGGAATTGGACATTTAATTTTCGTATCCCTGATTATACGCCTTTGGTTCTTATGCTGTTAACGCTTTGTCCACTGTCTTTAGCAGTTGCAAGCAAGTCATCAGGTATAGAAAATGAAGATATAGAAACGCTATCAGCATCAGTCACTGCTCTTGAAACATGGAAACGGACAAGTAAGAAATCGATTAAACTGGTTATTGCGTTTGTATTGTTTCTGCTTATCGTGGACATAGGCAATTACATATATGTAGCACTTGGTCTATTTGTTCCAACCTTAGGCAACTATTGGTTGTTGATCCTTTGGCAGATCCCTTATATCTATTTGTGGGTGGCGTTAAGTCTATACAATCCTTGTCTTATCCTTGAGGATAATTCATTAATCGGAATATTTCGTCGTAGCCATAATTTGGTTAATGGTTCACGGATTCGGTTCCTGTTGACATATCTTGGCACTGCATGGTTCGCTGCGGTATTCACATCTGTATTGTTTGGGTGCTTCCTATTAGTTCTTTCATTCATTTTCATTGAACTATCCCCGATACGTTCAGCAATTACACCGTTAAGATTCTTGACTCTTTTTGTTGGAGGTAATGTTAATGTCTTCTTATCCGAGTTACCTAATGTGCTTCCTACTATGCTGATTTGTATTTTTAGAGGATTAATTGCGACCTTTCTCATACCTATATGGGCAATTATCACTACGTACCTCTACTTAGAGAAATCACAAAATAACCCAACCTTAATCGGTCAAATGAGTTAATTGAATGAGAATCACATTCTATTTCTTAGTTTGCTCTGTTAGTCTCATCACTTTCTTAGTTTATGCCTCGGAAGAAGAGATATTTCGGGATGAACTCCATTCAGATACCGAAGTTCCTGACGTGTCGCTTGAAAAATACCAGAAAGAATTGGCAAAACTACTAAAACCTCACCGCACATGGGACTTGGACTTAAAGTACATCATCTTTCCACTTGCTGCGTTTGCGCTGACAGCCATCGTCATCTTTTTCATCAGACAAATCCAGTTGAATATCATAAGAAATGTTGATGAGGATGAAGCTGAGATCATTGTTGACGAAGTTCAGACAGAAAAAGCTGCACTGTCCCGTGCGGATATTGCCATTGAATCCAACGATTTTCGCGGCGCAATCCGATACCTTTATCTCTCTGCCATATTTCATCTACAGGAAAACGGTATCCTCCCTTACGACAAAAGTATGACCAATCGTGAGTATCTGCAACAGACCGACATAGATGACAACCTGCAGACCACATTAGATCCCGCTATCACAGTCTTTGATGAGGTATGGTATGGGTATAAACCGTGTGACGAGGATACCGTCTCGAGTTATAGAGAACTCATAAAAGATGTCTATACAAACTAACATTTTGACAATGAAAATACGACACATGCTATCTAAACCCATTTTCACACTTCTGATTGTTATACTCATACTCTCACAGTTTTCGTGTGATTCATTGGAAGAGAGGAGTCTGATTTTCAGTATACTCCGGAAAATGAAATTCCGCGTCACAGAAATAACACCTTATACACCTGCGGAATTGAAAAGATATGATGTATTGTTTATCAACAACCTTTATCAACCTTTATTGGAATCGGAAATAGAGGCTGTAAATAACTTCGTCGTAGATGGTGGAATATTAATTGCATGTGGCGGGAAATATGAAGTAATAGAAGGAATCCTCACTTCTTATAATTTAGAACTGAGAATGACGCAAAATATGTTGAGAAAATCACGAAGATACCAGGATAATCCCATTTTTGTGAATCCAGTTGATGAAATCTTAGTTGAGACCGATTATGTGGTCAGAACAGAAAATCAGGACATCGCGGTATTATACGGTTCAGAAAATGCAGCGACTGTCCTTTCGTTTCGGCATGGGGAAGGTAGAGTATATCTTACGACATCCTCGTATCTGTTCTCATGGCTTGGAATGAATCATGCACCAAATGCTATGTTCTTCTATAATCTGATGTCCACTTTACCCAACAGAGCTCGCATCGGACTTGCACAATCGATGTATTTTACAGATGAGTCTAAACCACTAAACGCATTTGTAGAGCTTGTATTCAAAACGCCTGGTGGATTGGCTGCAGTTTATGTTTGCCTAATTCTCTACATTTTCCTAACATTGCGTGGCAGACGTTTCGGCAAACCGATGGATATTGTGGAGAGTCATCGGCGTACGAGCACAGAATATATCCATGCAATGACAACACTTTACCAGAAAGGTAACACGCGTACAGATATATTGATGCACATACGGCATCAATTCAGGACAGAAATAGGGCTTCGCTGGCGAGTTGATGCTACTTTGAATACATCAGCGTTTTTGGAAGAACTCAGAAATAAGGGCGCGCTTGATGAAGATGATACACTCACTGTATTAATTCAGGACCTTGACAGAGCGGAAAACAGAACAGACAGGCAGTTGCTTGATATTGCCAAACGCGTTGAAGAATACCGTCTTCAGTCCCGTACGAAGATTAAAATAGAAGGATAATAATCTATTATGGAAAATTCAGTACAATCCGTTTATGAAAGAATAAAGGAAGAAGCACAGAAAGTAATTGTCGGACAAACAGAACTCTTTGAAATGCTTGTTGTGAGTCTGTTTTCTGGCGGCCACGTGCTATTAGAGGGTGTTCCGGGAACTGCGAAAACACTCATGGCGAAAACACTTGCAATGGTAATTTCAGGAAAATTCAGTCGTGTCCAATTTACACCTGACCTGATGCCGTCTGATATTGTAGGCACAAGCGTCTATGATCTCACGACAAATCAGTTCAACCTAAAACGGGGTCCTGTTTTTACAAATGTGCTACTTGCTGACGAAATCAATAGAGCACCCGCTAAAACACAATCTGCTCTATTAGAATGTATGGAAGAAAGACAGGTCAGCATAGATGGTGTTCGTCATGAACTGGATCCCCCATTTATCGTGTTGGCGACACAGAATCCGATCGAATATGAAGGAACATATCCACTTCCTGAAGCACAACTTGATAGGTTCTTGTTTAAACTCAATGTTGATTATCCTGGATCAGAAATGGAGACACAGATTTTAATCAACTACCATCAAGGATTCAATGCCACACAATTAGAAGATGTTGGAATTGAGAATGTGGTGGACAGCACATTACTTCAGCAATGTAAAACTGCCATTCAGGATATCACTGTTGAGGAATCCATATTCAACTATATTGTCAACTTAGCAGAAGCATCGCGGAATTCAAATGAGTTAGTATTAGGTGGCAGTCCACGGGCATCAATTGCGTTATTGTTAGCAAGTAAGACGTACGCTGCTATGAAAGGACGGGACTACATTCTTCCTGATGATGTAAAGTTCTTAGCACCCCATGTCTATCGGCATCGAATTCTGTTGAAAGCAGATGCTGAAATTGAAGGATTGACACCGGATGATGTGATTGACCGATTACTCGCTGAGGTAGAAATACCGCGTTAGACTTATGCATATAACAAGACGATTTCTCTACTTTTTACTACCTGCTGCAGTGCTAATCTTCTTACACGGATTAGCACCGAGTCTTTTATATGTGGGAGGTATCTATCTCGTCATACTACTGACTGTGGGAATAATTGATTATAGGTCTAATCCTTTGTATCAGTCTGTGGAGATTCATCGGGAGATGAACACGAAATTCTCTTTAGGTGTAGCGAATGTAGTGAGAATAAGGGTTAGCAACCGTTCTCAGCATCAGGTCCGAATGCAAGTAAAAGATGATTTTCCGTCTGAGTTTCTTCATGAGAACTTAATTCACAAGTGCATAATACCTGCTATGGAGAACGGCGAAGTATCTTATAGACTAACACCCTTACGTCGTGGATTATACAATTTCGGAGATCTGCATGTACGTTGTAGTGGAGTCTTGGATCTTGTTGTACGTCAACGTATCATACCAGCAGAGACTGAGATTAAGGTATACCCGAATCTACAAGCAGTTCGTCAGTATGAGCTCTTGGTAAAACGTGGTATGCTACACAGGATAGGACTCAAAAACTCACGTCTCTTCGGAGAAGGCACTGAAATGGAAAGGTTACGAGAATACCTACCAGATGACGACTTTCGCCGTATTGATTGGAAAGGCACAGCACGACAACGTAAACCGATCGTGCGGGAATTTGAGACTGAAAAGAGCCAAGATATAGTGATTATGTTGGATACAGGTAGACTGATGGCATCACCCATTTTATTGGATTCGCTTGATATATCTAAACCTAATCAGGATTCACAACACGCAATGTTAAAGTTGGATTATGCTATCAATGCAACGTTAATGGCTGCTTATGTCTCAACTCTGAAAGGGGACAAAGTAGGTTTGATAGCATTTGCTGATTCGGTACATCAATATCTTTCGCCTAAGCCAGGGAAAAAGCAGTTTTTGACGATGTTAGAGACAATTTATGCTATACCTGTGCATCCTGTTGAACCGGATTTTGAAAGTGCTTTTACTTTTTTGGCTTCAAAGCAGCGTAAACGCGCACTTATCATACTTTTCACCGACATCCTTGACACAGATTCTGCGGAAGGTATAGCAACGTATGTCAGGCAACTTTCTAAACATCACCTTGTTATCTGTGTGACGCTAACCGATTCAGGTGTTATTGAAATTGCCAAACAGAAACCTTCAAACTCAAAGTCCGTATATGAGAAAACTATTGCAGAACGACTCTTACAAGAAAAACACAGCACATTGGGTATCTTACGACGGCAAGGATTAATAACAATTGATGTTCCTGCACATCAATTAACGATGACTGTCGTAAATAAATATTTGGAACTGAAGGCAAAATCTAAGATTTGATTCTTTGCTTAAGCCTGTTATATAGTAAAGTTAATAATTAATGATACATTTCACCCCATACACCGATGACGAAGACCACCTATCGTAGGGGCGAGGTCTCCTCGCCCGTTGTAAAGTGATTCATTAATTCTGAATTCCACTATAATTGGATTTGGACTCTGGTGATTTCATGCCGAATAGATAGGTAAACAGTAGGATACCAGTTATTGCACCGAAACCGATTTTTATGCCGTTTGACAACTCGGATGGTGAAATAAAACCCTCGATTGTTCCCGCAATTACAAGCAAGATAACACTCCCTCCGAGTAACTTAATTGCTGTTTTCGCTGCATTTATCAGAGCCTGTTTACGGGTGAATCGAGAAGGTGCGATGAGTGAATAACCTAATAGCATACCTGCACCCCCCGCAATAAAAATCGTTGTCAGTTCAATATAACCGTGTGGAGAGGCAAATGACCAGAGCGCGAGGGATGCACCGTGAACATGACACAGTCCGCCTATCGCACCGATATAAATTCCATTAAATACTAAAATATAAACTGTTCCAACCATAAACAGGATCCCACCGGCAAATGCTAAGAATGCGACTCTTATATTGTTTGTCATAACAAAGGAAGCGAACAGATTTCTATGACCAGCGGATGTCGCATTCCATTGACCCTGTCCCAATTCTTTGATGTGTTGGACAATTTCCTGGGGAATAAGTTGTTCCGTAAAGTCAGGGGATTTCAACGCAGTCCAATACGCACCTGCAAATGAAATGGTGAAAAATAGAAATGCTGCGAGAATGAAATAAACATTATCCCTGAATAATCCTGGGAAACCGAATCGTAGAAACTTCCAGAAGGATCCTCGCTTCAGAGGTGATGTTTGATAGACTGCTGAATGTGCACTTGATGCCAACTCATTTAGATAAGCAACACACCGGTCTTGCGGGAAATCTCGGCGCGCAACGGCTAAATCTGATGTTATACGACGATAGAGGTAACCAAGCCGGTTAAGTTCGTGTGCATTTGCATGACGCGATCGGTTTAACAGACCTTCTAACTCTTGCCAAGTTTTCTGTTTTTTCTCTACAAAATCAATTACTGTCATGCCTTGTCCCCTCATTTTGGTAGAACAACATTTCTGATCGGATTATCTACTCTTACCTCTGTGATGGTCTTTCTTGTAACACAGGTTGAAAAAATTGTATAAGAAGTTGGTGATAAATCGGATTGTGAACTGCACACAACCCATTTTCATCTTGAGTGATTATTCCATAGGTTGCGAGTTCACTAATGATTTCATTGTCAAGGTTAAATCGTCGGTTTTCACCATTTAATGCGATCCCCATCAAGAATCTTTCAAGACGCGGATTTTTCCGTAAGTTTCCTGCAAGATGTGATATATTTGTATTGCTTTCCTTAAGTAGTTGTTTGTAAGCTACATTAAAATGATGCATCTGAACTATCTCAGATTTCGGTATGTTTATCTCCTCAGTCAGGATTTGTCCAAATCTATTGATCAGAAAGGGTTGTCCAGCAGTATGTTTATGTATGGCTTCAATGACACTCGTGTCAATTTCTTGTCCAACTTCATCAGTATATTGTGCGTAAAGTTCTTGAACCTGTTCAAGCGTAAAGTTTGTTAGTTTAAACTCATCCTGAATATTGAAGGGTGATATAGAACGATCATAATTCAGCTGTGTGATATTTTTCACACCGACTATACCTACGCTATAAGGACATCTATGTTCTAAGTGCGATAGATAAATTTGACGTAATGAATGTAGAAACCCGCGGAGTGCATCAGGAGGAATTCCATCAAATTCGTCAATTATTATAACAAAATGAAAGTCTTCTGTTAATTCTCCAAGTTCCTCAAAAAACTCTCTCATAGAAACTTGGTTAGTTATATTAACACTATTTAACAGATCAGTTATTTCATTAATCGGCATATCTATACGTTTTTGAATGATATGCTTAATTTGTTTACACAGTTCTTTGCCAAGTGAGTGATAAAATGTATGTGTGTCTATATCTGCATATCCTTCAAAATTAAGCTGTATAGGCAGATAATCCGTATTCTCTTTTTCGAGTGCAGCAATAGCGTTTCTAAAGAAGGTCGTTTTACCTGTCTGTCGAGGTGCAAATAGCACAATATATCTGCCTTGCTTCACCCGATAAATGAAATCTATGCGTTCATCATGGCGAGAAACGACATAATTCTTATCCGGAAATACAGGTCCAAATGTTCCAAAAGATTTCATAAATTAACTCCAGTAATTGGCATGACATGCGTGGTATTATTATACAATCTGTCTGTTAGAATGTCAATAAGTCCCGTACCTTCTCCCGAATGAAATTAGGAACCTATTTCAAATATGAATAAGTAATTACATCCGAGTTCCCAACGTTCCTTTTTACACAATCTCCATCGGTTGAAAATATCTGGCAAGACTTCAGGGTTAAACCCGTGATGTTCCTCAAGCGAAAGTTTCTTATTGTAGGTTTTGGCTTTATTGAACCGTAGCCGTTCAAGGAGGCGATCTATCGGTTTCTTTGGTATCTGTGGAAGTTTCGGACTGTTAGTCATGTTCTGTCTGGTTGGAAAATTTATATTTCAGCATAAATCGGATATGTCGCCATGCGTCACGAATAGCATTGAGTTTTGACTCACCTCCACGGGTGTGATAGGTGATGGGAATTTCAAGTATTTTCAACTCGGATTGCACTGCTTTGATGACCATTTCAGACGCGAATTCCATACCTGTTGTTTTCAAATCCATCCGTTTATATGCCTCGGCAGTAAATGCTCGCATCCCGCAGTGTGAATCTGATATGTACGTTCCAAAAAGGACACGCAGCATTCCTGACAAGATCGGGTTTCCGATATAACGTCTTGCCCACGGCATTGCACCTGGCAGTATCTCACCTTTAAATCGATTTCCGATGACCAGATCGTATCCGTTTTGAAGCGGTGTAATGAACCTTTCTAAATCCGTGAAATCGTAGGTATCATCGGAATCTCCCATAATAATGTACTGTCCCTGTGCTGCAGCAAAACCTGCAAGATAGGCGGCACCGTAGCCGCGCGTCTGTTGATGCACAACGTGTGCCCCGAAGTCCTCAGCGATTGCAACAGAGTTATCGGTAGACCCATTGTCTGCAATGACAACTTCGCCAACAATACCTAATGTATCTAATGTCGTTTGTGCTTTCTCAATACAAATTCCAAGCGTTTCTGCTTCGTTGAGACAAGGCATGACGACAGATATCTCAATCTCTTTAGTGTTCATCAGAGTCCTCAGGTTCTATAGCAAGATACTTAGAGTTCTTTTTTATATCTGGCGGATATCTAATTTTCCAGATTTTGATGGGGACCTGCGTTTCATTATCGGGAATTGGATAGATAGGCACAAATGCCTCGCTGTGTTCACCTCGTAAGAACAACTTTATAGCCAAACTATTCCATCCGAGGCGGGGTATATAGTAGGCGGAGTGGAGTCGCGCGTCTGTGTCAAAAAAGAGTGCAAGACCTCCGTTTTCAAGGTCCACCATTTTTAGTGTTGTAGGATCACTGATAGTTTGTTTTTGTATTTCCCCATCTCTTAATTGTGTTGTGAGTGCGATTGTGTTGTTGTCTGCTTTCTCAAAATCAATATATACAAAAGGTGCTATAGGTTGAGAAGGTACCATTCGGTATTGTGTTCCGATAGGTGTTTCTACTCGCTGTAGTGGTAAGAATGCAAACAATCTATCATTGTTTTTATTGCTTCCGATTTTGGAGTACGTCAGTGCCCGTGAGGTAACTCCCCATGATGTCAACAATAAATGTGTGACATCATGGGTTTTTAGGAATGTTAATGCTTCTTTTTCAGATGAAGCGCAGAAAACGTGTCTATAGTAAAGATGTATTTGGTGCGATAGAAACGTATCTGAATCTATAATCGTTCTAATGCCTGCAAGCACGTTGATCGGCATGCCGTAGGTCCAGTCTGCTGCTATTACTGTGTTTTTAGGAAGTTCGTCTTTTAACCATGTTATGGCTTGTGTCATTTGCGTATTAGGCACTGTCTTTCGTATTTTGAAGTTGATGTGTGTAAGTCTTGTTACATGTCCTCCCAGCGGTATCCAAAAGAATATTGTGATTAGTATTATAGTTACTATACCAGTCGTTATGAGTTTTTCTTTAAATTCCGATTTCTTGTGGTATTGTGTCTTCTTGAAAACGTATTTTAGAAAAGCGGGTGATAACCACAAAAGTGTTGCTGTGCCGAATGCAAGAGGCACCCCGATGAAGAAATCATAGCGTTTTCCTCCACGCGCCAGTGCAACCCAAAGAATGAACCAAGTGATCATTGTGATAAGAATGAGTTTATGGGGTATTATATTTCTCTGCGTTGTCGTTTCTTGTTCTACAGCGGGTATCTCATCTGTTTTGCTAAGGCTCGTAGTTGCTAAGGCTACAGCAGTTCCTCCCATTGAAATGTAAAATAATATATCGCTGATGGAAGTGCTGCCCCATGTGTCAATAAGTTCTCTAAAAAACGTTGTTCCCGTAAATAGAAAAAGTGCAATGCCTAAGCAACTGCCTTGCAGTGTCCCGAAATGTTGACTTGCTAGTATTAATCCGATGCTCCCAAGCACAAAAAATGCCCCGTATCTGTCTGTCCAATACTTAAAACTTGGATTTTCCAATTCCCCCATGGTTTGCATGAGCGCGCTCTCTCTAAAAGAGAATGCTGTTGTCTCAAAAGTTCCGTATTGTGCATAACAGTAACCTATACCAATAAAAAGTGTGAGTAATGTGAGGCCCCATGCAATCGGTTTGCGGTACCTTTGGCAAACATTAATATACTTCAATACAAGATATCGGGTACCCCGTATCACAAGGATTACAATCGGTGGAAGTAGCATGAGTGCTGCAACATGCGTGGCATAACCCGTTCCCCTTCTATATATTGGAGACAAAATATAAAGCCAAGGAACAAACGCGCCTATCCACACAAGATATTCGTTGAGATGCTGTTCAATATTTGTTGTGCAGAACTTCCACAATTCAAGTATCATTATGATAAGTAAAAAAACACCGAACCCTTCCCATGAAAGTCCACCGAACAACACACTAACACCACTTAGCACTGTCAGAATCAGTCTGTGTTTCCCTTTGGTGAGCTGTTCTTTCCAAAGGTAGCTGACGACTACAAAAACACCAAACATCCAACAGAATGCGTCTCTATCTCCAAACCCAATAGCACTTCGTTCGACGCTTCCGGGAACGGTGGCGAGTATGATCCCCGTGATTAATGCAAAAAACAAACCATAGTTCTGAAAAAGAAAAAAAAGAAGCACACCTAATCCTAGTGTAAAGCAGACAACTGGCATATAATTTTGGATTTGATAAAGGGTGATTTCTGGAATAAACGGATGTAAGATTTTATGAATATAAGCAATTGCATAGGAATAGAACGTGAGCAGCTGTCCATTATCCCGTCCGTAAGGTAGCCATCTCTGCATATCTCTTTCAGGGAGCAGCCACTGCTGGGTAATAATACCTGCTTGCTTGTAATACAGATACGCATCGTTTTCTGTAAACTGTCCTTTTGGCACATCTCCGTTACCTTGTATCCGAAACCAAAAAGCAGTAAAAAGCACAAGCAAAAAGAGCAAACCGATACATATATATTTGAATTTTGACGCTAATATTTGCCAAAAATGAAAAATAAATTGCATCCGAGTTCCAACTGATCTTTGTAAATTAATGTGTAAATTAATGCTCTGGGGTTTCAGTGTAAAAAAGACGATATACGAATCTGGAGCGGCGTTTGGTATCTATTTGGTTTTATTGAGAGTATTTTTCAGGTTTATACACTGCTACCTATCTGTTCTATCAATAGAGTCTCAACAACTTCTTTCTTGGTACATAGTAAATTGGTTTTTTTGAAGGTGAGTTGTTTACCTGTGGATGGCCAGTGTTAAGCAATGATGTTTTTTGTGTCACTTCTGAATGTACTTGCGGTTTCCGAGTGCTATGTGAAGATGACAAAAACTTAAACCTATGGTTAAGAGTTATCTCCTTGCTTAATTTACTGAGGGTTACTTGCTTGGCACGAATAGCGATCACGGTCATGTCGTCAAAAGTGTCACCAGGGGAAACAAAAATAGTTTTATTAGATGTCGTATTTTGTATGATAGCGGTAGGGTTTTTTCGTTTTTTATACACAATAGTAGCGATAAGCTGATATGGAAAGACAGCTTTTTTAGGACGCCAACCAAGTGGCCTGAAGATATTGTTGTCAATAATCACGCTATAATAAGATTCGTCAGTATCTATAGCTAACACGCTACTCAAAGACGTTGACGTTGTGTTTCTTTCCTGCTCCGCGTGTGCATCAGTATTGTGTATAAAGTTTGAAAGAATAAAAAGAAAAGAGAAATTAAAAAGGAGTTGTAAGGTTTTCATCTTGTTTTGTATCTGTGGCATCCATCCGTGATGCCACAGATTACTGTCATTAGATACTGTAATATTGCTACCACCTTGTATGCATAAAACATTAGGGGGAGGAAGTATAATACTTGCTTAAATTCCATGTTTGCGAGCCAACAGTAAAATCATCTTCATCTATGAACGTTAAACGAGCATGAGGTACACCGTTAATCACCTCAATGCCATTAGTATATTCATGACCTGTCCTTACCGTAGGGGAATTCCAACCTAAACCCAATGTAAAAGAGACACCTTTTTTTATTGGCACAGGAGCGTTGATATTACCGCCACCGCCACGAACTGACTGAGCACTACCAGAACCATAAACCGCTGCCTTATAATCTCCAGGTTTTTTTGTTTTCCAGTCATAGGTTTCCTTTTCGGATACTGTGAAGCTTCTTTGAAAATGGAAAAACAAATCAGGCCATGCTCTCGCAGTGCGATCAATAGAAAAGCCTTTTCCCGTGTTTCCAACACCGTTCCCGTTTGAATCTAAAACAGCGGAATCTCCAGTGATTTTGATGACCGCTAATGTATCTGTATCCCCTTCTGCTTTGACGGTATAAAAAATAGAGTATTCCGCATCTACAGTATAGTTACAACCGTGACTTGGAGTGACATATGTCACCTTACTATAGTCATGATCAGTGAAGGTGTGTTTCGTAGGATTGGTTCCTTCATAAGTGTACAATGTTACCTCAATATCGCCGCATTTAGCTGAAGCGCTCACACTGACGCTTAAAGTACCGCGATTAAAACCTGCCATCACCGACGCTGCGGTAAAAAGCAACAGTAGTAATATAGCAATATGTTTTTGATATTTCATAAGTTAACTCTCCTTTTAGAAATTATGTTCAGTTAATATTGAATTACAGTCTCAACGTTTTGTGATAAATAAAGCCTATTTCTGGTCCAATTCTTTTTCAAGTTCACGAATAAGAGCAATTACTTCTTCCTTATGATAAGAAACAATCCTCTCTGGTGGTCTTTCAGCATTAATCTTTTCCCATGCTTCGGCAAGCAGCTTTTGCTCCAATGCCTCATCTTCATCTGTCGTCTCTCGCGTGTAATATGAGTGGACACGCACAGAAGGACTTGTTCCAAATGTTTTTTGATAAAGAACTTTTTCATGCTCTTTCGCAAGTTCCACGACCTCAGGAGATACCTGAATACCCCATAAATCCCACACATCTTTGTTATTCCCAACAATTGGCACCAGTACTCTATATTGATCCCAATCGGAGTCACTAAGAAGATGATAGTTCCCATAACCTGATGCCCCGGCTTCATCAACAATAACGTGAGGTACGTTATCCTTGAAAAGTTGCCAAGGACCTCCATCAATACGTGCATGAGAGTAACCAGGCGGTGGTATAGGTACCCCAATTTTATCCTCATACATCTTATTACTTTCAGGAAAAGCATTGCGAAGTGCTACTTCCAATATAATCTGTTCCTCATCAGAAAGGTAAAACGCATCTTCTTCTATCAACTCCCTGAACCATGAGGTATCCAATTCTATGAAACCTCGAAAGACATCAGAGTCTACCTCTTCAAGGCGCGCTACGATTTCTTTCATAGATAATTGGCTAAATTCCTGTTCCAGTAATCGGACACTTTCAGAGTGTTGTTCATCCTCTGTATTGTTATCAACTTCAGGTTGTATTGCATTTTGTGGTGGTCTGTCCCCACTAACGACACCTACATCCGTTTTCGTTTTAGGGGTTTCTGGTTTACTTGGCAAATGCTTTTGTATTTGCGATAAACGATTTTTACGTGTTATGTCATTTTTTATCAACAACACAGTACTTATCAAAAGCAATAGTATGATGAAGATCGAAATCCCCCAATATACTTTCTTTTTCATCTATTGTCTCCTATTATTTTGTAAATGAACTCGTAGCGAGTACTATGTAACCCAAGTTGCTACCTATAAAACACTTTTTTATCCATGGGATTTCCTCTATAATGTTTTTATGTTATCAAAACATAAGGAGAAGCCCCATGGAATTAGAAATTATAGCAGTTTATACGATTATTGACGACCTTTTAATTTCCATCGGACATCACACTGATCCACAAGCAAGAATGTCTGATGCTGAAGTCATGACAACGGTGATTGCCGCAGCAGCCTATTATGGTGGTAATCATAAGAACGCTTGCTGCATGTTGAAAGAAAATGGATATATTCCCAATATGTTAGGACATTCACGATACAATCGCAGATTACATAGGATATCATACTTGTTTGAAACATTATTTGCTTTTCTTGCGGGAAATAGCTAAATCCGAAAATCCACAAGATATCTACGCGATTAATACCTTTCCTGTCGCTGTATGTGATAACATTCGTATCAATCGGTCTCGTATCTTCCAAGGTGAACAATGGCGCGGTATGATCACAAGTAAACAGCGTTATTTTTATGGTCTCAAAACACATCTGATGGTTACCAAAGCTGGACATATTGTGGAAACTTTCTTCACACCGGGTGCCTGCCACGATGTATTAGGACTGCGACATTTTTCTTTTGATTTACCGCACGGGTCTGTGATATACGCAGATAAAGCGTATTCCGATTATGCTATGGAAGATGCCCTCCACTATGCGGGGATCACTTTCAAGCCACTTCGAAAAAAGAACCTAAAACGCCAGTTTCCACCTTGGGAAGTTTACTTACAACATCATTACAGAAAGCAAGTTGAGGTGACAAATAGTCTTGTGACACAACTTTTTCCAAAATCAATACATGCGGTGACCGCATCAGGTTTTGAGTTAAAAGTATATCTATTTATTATCGCAACTAATATAAAACTCAGATTCAGACAATAGCTGGCAAC
>VXOP01000420.1 GCA_009839975.1 Candidatus Poribacteria bacterium | reverse complement strand
CAATAGTAGTTTGGCTGCATCATATAGTGATTCCTCGTAGTGCCACGTCCAGAAATCTTGAAGTAACAGTTGGAACGCATCGGATGAATTGCTTTCAAGTAATGATATTCTTGTCGTTTTCGTTTTTTTGATATCTAAAAGCATTTTCTTTAGATGCACGCACACAATCTAACAGAATGTGCTACAGACAAACGCACAATCCAACAGAATGTGCTATAAACGTTTCAGAATATAAGGACTGGTACTATTAGTATATTATACCACATCTTATATCGTTGTGCTACACTGATGTTTATGCAGGGTGTGTAAAATTTTTGTAGAAACCCTTTTAGTGTAACGCGGTTAAAAAATTGTGTAACGCGGTTAAAATATAACCCAAACTTTACACACCCGTTTATGCAGCTTTTCGTTGGATAATCCTCTTTCTTGCATTTTCACGTGCCAAGTTAACATCCATTTTGATGTGTTGGTCTGTTGTCATACCAAGGTTTATGGCGTGTGCAGTTTCCAGATTGAATCCCCACTCAATCCATTCTGGCATATCGGATTCAGGTACATCGCCAGCGACGACAACCTTCATGATACTGATTCCTTTCCCGATGTCATAAGCTTGCTGTATATACTCCAGATGTTTGTCAAAAGGTCCACCTTCTAACATTCTCCCTTCTTTGTTTGCTGTTGTAAGGATGACTTCGATTTCTGGATGCTGAATTACTGCCTCCATGACGTCCCCAGTATAGATATGTGTAGAACAGCCGATCACACGGATTTTACCAGCAGCTTTTGCTTCACGGAATGCGTCAAATGCTCCTTCGCGTTCACGTGTTTCCAAGTCATCGGGGGAAGAGACTGCATGTAATAACATGACATCGATGTAGTCGGTCTGAAGTTCACGTAATGCCTTGTCAATGCTTTCTGTTGCCTTTTCGTGATTTTTGACAGCAGTTTTTGTCTGAATTACGATTGCATTACGGTCTATCTGTTGTAATGCTAAGCCGAGATGTGGTTGGGTACCGTATCCCTCGGCAGTATCCCAAAAGGTAACACCTTCATCATAGGCTTTTAGCATAAGCTTTGCACCTGCTTCGTAGGTTTTACACGTATCTGTTAGACGACCTGCGCCGTAGCAGAGACGTGAGATTTCCAAACCGGTTCTTCCGTAGGATAGATATTCCATTTTTGCCTCCCAAAGGTAAGGATTGATGTTACAGTTTGACTACATTATAGAGTTGTAAATATACGTTAACCTAATTACGTGAATATTTCAACCTTTTTCTTGTGTTAATGTGCTTTTTCGTCTATTATTTGACAGAGAAGTACAATGATGGATGCAGGTTGCAGAAAGAAGCACAATCAAGGATGAATGTGCTACGGATGCAATAAAGATGATTGATGGGCGGAGCAAACCAATCAAGGATGGGTGGTTCGGAAAAATGCACAATCAAGGATGAATGTGTTACAGTCATAATCAAATAAATGTGAATTAGATATGAACATTACTGGCTATTCTCTTTATAATCAAATTCCTCTTGAGATTACAGTAATGGATAGACGCGTTACTGCGATTCGGGAAATAGATAGCACAAGTGCCAATACATTTATCTCTCCCGCACTTGTTGATATTCAAGTGAACGGTTTTTGTGGATATGATCTGAATGTTGACACTGTGACACCAGATGATGTATGCATGATGGTTCAGAAACTCTGGCGTGTGGGGACAGGTTTTCTGTGTCCGACGATTGTAACAGCATCCTTTGAAAGCATCCGTAATTCATTGGAAGCTGTTGTGAAAGCATATCATGCGGACTCGTTGATTGCACATTCAATCCTTGGAATTCATCTTGAGGGACCCTATATCTCAGCTGAGGATGGTCCTCGTGGTGCACATCCTCTACAACAGGTCAGGAACCCAGACTGGGATGAATTCAGACGTTGGCAGGATGTCGCGGATGGAATGATCCGAATTGTTACACTTGCTCCTGAGAAAGAGGGAGCAATACCTTTCATTGAAAAGTTAGTATCAACTGGTGTGGTTGTGTCAATTGGACATACCGATGCTTCTGGTAAAGAGATACAGAATGCGATTAGTGCAGGTGCGACACTTTCCACGCATCTTGGTAATGGTGCACACGGTATGATTCAGCGGCATCCCAACTATATCTGGGAACAACTCGCTGCAGATGAACTCTATGCAAGTTTAATCGTGGATGGTCATCATCTCCCACCATCTGTCGTGAAGTCAATGCTGCGCGCAAAGACATTAGATAAGTGTATTCTAATAAGTGATGCTACTGCATTAGCAGGGATGCCGACAGGTCATTACGAATTCGCTGGACAACCTGTGGAATTGAAAGATGATCAGAGTATCCGATTGATCGGAACAGAGTATCTCGCTGGTTCGGCAATTACGTTGTTACGTGGCGTTGAAAACAGCGTAAAATTTACGGACATCTCGCTTGGTCAGGCTGTTTCACTTGCATCAGTAAATCCGATGCGTCTGTTAGATATTGATTTAGACATTAACCAAACCGACCGAGACACTGCGTTGGACATGATTATTTTCACGTGGGACGCAGATACGTGTAAAATGGATCTGAAGATGACAATCCTATCAGGAAAAGTCGTATTTGACAAAAGTAGCACAGATAGGACATAACTGGCTATTTTCGACAGATCATTGCAGAAATCCAGCAAAAATAATTGAGCATGGGTATGTATCGGATGATCAGATCATCAACGGTTCTTAGGAACTTCAACGTCCAACGATAGAGGACAGGTATAGGAATAAACCTTTTCCAGAAGAGTGCGCCAAGGGACATGAGATGGAATTCACGGTGTTCCATTTCTCTGAAGTTCTCACCAATTGCACGAATGTCCGCGAGTGAAAAATAACGTAGTTCCCGTGAGTATTTTAGGAACAGTTTGCGATATAACCAGACGACCGGATGATATCGCATATTCTCAATGAATATTGCTTTACCACCCGGTTTAAGAACGCGATTGCACTCTCTTGATACTTCTGCGTGATCGGTAAAAACTAAAACAGATTTAGAAATGATGATGTCAAAAGTGTTGTCTGGAAAGGCAAGTTCTGTTGCATCCATCAGTAAGAAATCAGTTGCATTGGCTACATTATGTTGTAAGGTTCTCTGCCTTGCTTCTGAAAGACGGAAAGGCAACAGATCAATACCTGTGACGAAGGCCCCGCGTTTTGCTAACATTGTTGCAGTTCCCCCGGTGCCAGTGCCTAACTCCAGAATTTTCTTTCCTTGTAGATCACCCATCTGGGGTAATATGTACTCAAAGATAGGAAGGTAGTAATCTTCCCACCAGAGTAGCAGCTCTACTTCAACAGAAGTATTGTCAGTTTTTGTTTTCAAAGCATCAGGTTCACGCAAACCTATATCTTCCCCATTTTTCTGAGATTCTCAATGCATTTTTCAGCACATTCCAGTGGTGGGAAGGCATAACTTTCCTGTTCAACGATATACCATTCAGTACCGCCGACGGTTTCGCAAGCGTTGAAAATATCCTCCCAAGGAATATCTCCCTCTCCGATCACGGCCTTATCATTTGTAGCGGAGAATTCTTTGATATGCACTAATTTGTATCTACCGGGATATTTCTCAATGAACGACACATTGTTTGCGCCCGCGCGAAGGACATGACCCGTGTCAATTTGCAGGACGACATTTTCGTTTGTATTGCTTGCGAATGTATCCCATGGTATTTCACCATCAATTGGCTTAAACTCACCGGTGTGATTGTGATAACCTGTGAACATACCTTGTTCTTTAATCTTCTCAGCGATGTCGTTAAATATGCCTGCTGTGTTTTTCCAGGCTTCATTAGATCCGGTATATTCACCACCCAATCCCGGTACAATCAGATATGGGTTGCCGAGGGTCTTATTGAACTGCACTGTTTCAGCGAGTTTATCACCAAGTAGTGTATTCAGACCGGTATGTGTTCCAATGATCTTTAGTTCGAGGTCGTCACACATGCCTCGTAATTCTTCTGCGGATCGGTCATAATATCCTGCGAATTCGACTCCTTCATATCCCATTTGTGCGACTGCTTGCAATGTGAGGGATAGGTCTTTTGCACAATCATCTCTAACAGAATATAACTGTAAGGCTATTGGTATTCTTTCGTTCAACTATGTTCTCCTTTATATTTTAAGTAATATGCGGGCGGGGAAACCCCGCCCCTACGAAACATTGTCCCAAAAATGGGCCGGTAAATCAACGCCAAATGCGCGTTTGGCATTTGTCGGGTGCGATATGGATATCGCACCTACCGGCCCTGGTGAAATCAAAGTTACCTGCCTTGGGACTTCAACCAGTTCAATCCATTGGTAAAGTTATTGCTTTACCTGTATCCGATGAGATCAATCCAGCTTCTAATATTTCTTGTGCATCCCGACTAATGTAGGGACAACACAGTCCTTCAACCGGTTCATCTGTTTCCAAACAATGAATTAAGTATTCTGCTGCATTTCTCTTCCCTTCAGGCAGCGGTTCAGGTTCAATGGACTTAACCTCTTCACCTGCGGGGGTGAGGTTAACGCTGTTTCCCGATACTGTCAATGCTCCTTCTGTTCCATATACAACCGGATTGGGTGTAACATAACCTGTCTTTTGTGTCCAGGATGCTTCCGTTAGTCCGAATGCGTTTCCATATTTCATTAGAATAATAGCATTATCATCAGGTAGAGGGTAATCTTTGACGAAAGTTCCTCGGAAAGCAGTTACCTGTTCAGGCAGTCCGAGCAGGTATGCGCACATATCGGCACAGTAGCAGCAGTAATCCATGAGGGCACCCGCTCCGTTTTTCTCTTCGTCGTATAACCATTCATAGAAATATCGTGAACAACCGATCTCTTTTGGTCCGTTGTGTGCAGAACGCCATTTGAAATAAAAGACATCTCCGATAGCCCCATCTTTGATAAGTTTCATTGCAGTATTCAACGCAGGACTCCAAGCGGTTGGCCAATTGATCATGAGTTTAGTACCCGCTTTTTCGGATGCCTTGAGCATCTGATCTGCTTGAGACAGGCGTGCGGCCATCGGTTTTTCTGATACGACGTGGATACCCTTTGCGGAAGCGGCTTCAACGATTTCTGGTCCTGCATTGTTCTCAGCACACGCTTGAACGATATCCAATTCCTCTTTATCAAGCATTTCTTGCCAAGAGTCATAGACGTTATTGACACCACTTTCGTTTTTGAATTGGTCTCGCAATTCAGCGTTGATGTCTCCTGCAGCGACGATCTCGACGTTTGGGTGTGCTTTCCATCGATTCAGTTCACCCCAGACGTGGTCATGAACGAGTGACGCGAAACCGACGCGATAAGTTTTTGACATAAAATATATCTCCTTTGTGTTATGGTAGAATATGGTTTTTTTATACAGTTAACATCGGTGCGATTAGGAAATCGCACCTACCGGGGATGAGAGTGTATAATTTCTTTCAAAATTCTCCATATTTGATTTATTCTTCTGCACGAACGGCGATTTTTATTGCCGTTTCACCGTCAAGGCGGTATCCACCATCAAGTGCCTTAAATCCATCTTCAACCTTTGATAGTGGTAATTGATGGCTCACCATATCAGCAAAAGGTAGTTCGCTTTTTTCGAGGAGTGGTAGTCCTCTGACAAAATGCTCATATCGGCTTCCCCAGATCGCTTCTACGCGTAGGTTTTTCCGCATCAACAACTGATTGATATTAAAGTCTATTGAACCCATATCAACAAAATGTCCGACTTCAACGAAAGTGCCGTTGCGTCGCGTATATCCTAATCCTTCTGGTGTTGCGGGGAGAAATCCTGCACATTCAAAGACGACATCAGCCCCCTCTTTTCGTGGTGTTTCAGCTTTAACGTGTTCTGTTCTTTCCTCAACAGTGGTGACCTTTTCAATATCGATGGTTACATCGGCACCGAGTTTTTTGGCAAGTTCTAACCTACCTGCGGGACCTCCGACATTGATTATCTTACCAGCACCACTGAGTTTTGCACAAGCAACTGTTACCAACCCGATTGCCCCTGAGCCTTGAACGACAACGGTATCTCCGAGTTTTATGTCACCCCGCATAACGGCATGCACGCCGACGGTGAAAGGTTCGGTTAGAACTGCGACTTCAGGTGTCGCATTTGTCTTCATGTAACAGGTATTGGGATATGTAAGGTACATGTAATCGGCAAAGCCGCCGCGGAAATGTGGTGCATCATCTGGATTCCACTGGAATCCGTATCCGCCATAGTCTGTTCCTGGGGCAAAAATGATTCTATCTCCCTCTTTGATGGGATTGCCGACGTAGTCAGTGTCAACACCGTCGCCTATTGCTTCAACAATACCGACATTCTCATGTCCTAAGAGGATTTCAGTTTTGAATCCGTTTTGCCAGTTGTGAAGGTCAGTGCCACAGATACCTGCCAGTTCCTGCCGTAAGAGTATTGTATTCGGTTCAGGTTCCGGTACAGGATATTCGCGTATCTCAAAATCTTGTCCGTGAGCAATTACTGCTCTACCCGTGCGAGGCATAGTCATCTCCTCTATTTTTTATTCCGAATCCTGGTAGGTGCGGATTTCATATTGATGCCGAACACCGATTGCCTAATCTGCTACACCCAACAAGGATTCTTCAACGATATTTCTTACTTTTTCGTGATGATATTATAACCAACACGATGATTGTACCAATCGTAATCCAGAGCCAATTTGCTTTGAAGAAATTAAAGAAGATATTAAATCCGAGAAAAACAAGCACTTCAATGCCAACGATTGAGAGTGCTTTCCCCCAAGGAAAATCGGCACTATGTCGTTTTTTCAGTCTATCTGCAAAGACCCAAGAGACTATCAGCGTTCCTGCTATAACAACGACAAACAGTAGATTAACAAGTCCTTGAATGGTGCTCAGTAAAGTTACCATTTTAGTTTACTCCCTATATGTATGTTTAACATAATAGAGTCACTATACAGGAAAAGGATAGTATGTTAAAATTGACGCTTATGGAGCGATTAGGAAATCGCTCCTACCGGTCTATCGGTTTTTTCAACTTGTATACGTTCTGGATGGCTATATACTGCCATGCGTTCGCCCCGCATGAAACCGATCAGCGTGATGTTTCCTTCTTCCGCTAAGCCTACTGCGAGTGAAGAAGCAGCTGAAACAGCGACAATAAAAGGGATTCTTGCAAAAAGTGCTTTCTGTACGATTTCAAAGCTTGCGCGTCCACTTACCATCAGAATGTGTCTATCAAGCGGTAACATGTCGGACAACAGTGCTTGACCAATGACTTTATCCACTGCGTTGTGTCTACCGATATCCTCTCTAACAATCAGCAGTTGACCATTTTCGTTGAATAATCCAGCAGCGTGGAGTCCACCCGTTTTCTCAAAGACCGATTGTGCTTCTCTTAGTTTATCATTAAGTCTATAAAACAGTGCTTGCTCTAAACTGATGTCAGTCGTTAAAGGATCAACTTGAAGTTTTACAGATTCAATTGTCATCTTTCCACAGAGACCGCAACTTGCATTGGCGTGGAAGTTCCTTTGCCATCCATCATGTTCATCAAGTTCAAAGTCATTTTTTAGACGAACATTTACTATATTCTGGAACTCGGAAAAGTGTGTATCGTCAGCATTTGTATCTTCACAATATGCGATGATTTCAATGTCATCAACTGATTCTATTAGACTTTCAGTATATAGAAACCCGGCGGCAAGTTCAAAATCGTGTCCGGGTGTCCGCATCACTACGATGAGACTTTGTTGTGCAACACGAATTTCCAGCGGTTCTTCAATGACTAACTCGTCCTCAACCCGTTTGGATGTGGACTGATTCCAGCGTATGATCTGTTTCGTAGATGTCTGTTGAAAAGTATTATTAGAGTCTGTAGACATTTCGTTTACTCTTCAACCGTTTGACTGAGTTTTTCTTTTTCAATCGTGAGCATACCTTTTGATGTTCCTATCCATGCACGATTCCTGTCTACTGCGATACATTGAACAACTGCGTCTGATAGGACGATTTCAGGGTATTTTATAATTCCGATGAAATCACTCAGTCGACTGTCATAGATTGTAACGGAATCATTCATTGCAGCCCAGACTTGAAGGTGTAAGGGTTTGGTATCGTCCTCATTGGCGTTATTTCTTTTTGCTGATTTTCCAGCCTGTCCTGTTACGTATATATTGGACAGAAGTTCTTTTTCAGTAAAACCTGTAATGATTGGATAGGATTCACCGTTGCTGCCGTCCCAATTTGCAAGAAAGAATCCGTTTTCACTTTCGTCTGCATTATACCATGAGAACAGCATTTTTTCGTTGATTACTTCAAATCTTACGATCTGTGTATTTCGATCAATATCAACAAAACTCCTTTGTTGCCAGTTTTCTGATCTGCGATCAAAGAAAGCGATATTTGCATCTGCCGTACCAGCCCATACTGATTCTGGTGTAAGTGCGATTGAATAGATATCATCCGCTACAGAACTGTTTCCCCTATAATGGGTCTGACTGCCAGATGCGAGTTCCCATCTGACAACCCCAGCATCTGTGGCGAACCAGACTTCTTCATCATCCAACTCTATATCGCGAATCCAGTTACTTGGAAAACCGTCTGCTAATGTGTAATTCCTTACTTGGTTGTTCTGTCGATTATAATGTAGGATACCTTGATTTCGTGTCCCTACCCAGACACTTGTTTCGTCAACAGCAATAGAGCGAACATCTGGCACAGTTGGCAGATGTTCATTTATCAAGAGTGCGACAGCTTCACTTGCCCTCCATTTCCCTGTGTGATCAGTGACGATCTGTGCAATTCCCTTTGGTGTTCCTATCCAGAGAGAATTTCCATCTACAACGACAACCTGTATATTTGTATCAGGTAGATTGTGTGTGTAGATGTTCCATGCAGTTGCTTGTATAACTTCACCTACTTTTTCAATGATTTCAGAATCATTGCTTTTCTCTCCTGCGCGTTTTGCTTCGTTGATGGCTTCATCAGGTTTTCCCATCTGTAGGTATATAACAGCGCGTTTTAGCAGTGCATCATCTAACCATTCACTTTCTGGATAGTTGTTGGCAAAGTTCTTTAGTGTGGACAGAGCATTTTGGTATTCGCCTTTCTCTGCTTGAGCCAGTCCAATTAGGTATACCGCTTCTTCGTGTTCAGGTGATTGGTGAAAACGTTGGACTGCATCATATAAGACATCGAAACCGGCATTAGGATCATTTAGGTCTTTGATTAGAAGGAAACCGGTGCGATATGCGATTGCGGCAGTGGAATCGTGCTCTGGATAGTGCTTGAGAATGAGTTGGAATGCATCTAACGTTTGTTCATATTGTTCAGCAGTTGCAGCCGCTTCTCCGATTTCTGTTAGGATTGGCACAAGGTCGAATTTCTGATTATCTATTAGCAATACGGATCGAAACTTGACTAATGCCTTTTCTATTTCTCCATCTTTCTTGTGTAGTAAACCGAGTTGATAGTGTGCATCTGCATAGAGTGGGAATTCTTCAAGTGCTGCTTCAAATTTCCTTTTCGCGAGTTCTGGTAGTTCTAATTGAAGTAATTGCTGTCCTTTGTCATAGTGATCAGTAGCGATTCTGTCAGGCACATTTGCTATATCTGTTGTGAAACTAACTCTATGTCCTTTTAGTGGTAACCTTAATACTTGTCCGTTATACTCAATTTCAAAATGTGTATTTGTAGCACGTAGCCACCTTCCTGTGAGTCTGTCCCCGTTTTCTCTATCGACGATAGCAATTTGTTCACTATGGGATATTTGCGGTATCAGTAAGAATGATATGATAAACAATAGGAAGAATTGAATTTGACATATTTTTTTCATGGGAATTATGAGTCCTATCTTACTGCGATGACTGATATCTGTAATTATTTACCAAGTTGTTGACGTAGTTTTTCTAATTCAGCCGCCTGTTCTCGGATCTTTTCTGCTTGTTCTTCAACTTTTACCTCAGCAATTCTACGTTGTTGTTGTGCTTCATCGCGTTGTTGTTGATCTTCTTCACGAAGTCGTTTTTCTTCTTCATAAAGTTCTTGTATTTCTATGGATGTGGTCATAGGTGTTCCATCCGGTAGGTATGGACGTAGCAGTCGTACTTCCAAATCCACTTCTACATTCCATTTGAACAATAGGTTTAGTTTCTCACTAAACAATGTTCTTGGTGTGTCTTGTGTCATCTCAATGATTTCACCGGAAGTGTCACGATACCATCCACGGAACTCCGCAGGTCTTTCCAAATCGGGTTGATGTATAAAGTATTCTTTTGCTCCCATTTCACCTAAATATATCTGCACTTTTCTATCTCTATCGTCATTTTTCGTGCTATCGGATAGAAACTCAAATATAGTATCGGGTGTAGCACCTTCTGCCCATGTATAGAAACTACGTCTCGGTGGCGTTCTCTTTGCACCCAACACCACAAATATATCGGGAGCAACGCATTTCTTCCTGTCCCCTTCACTATAATAGATAAAATTATCCAGTCCGAGAAGGATATATGGATCTGAGTGATAAAGACGATAAAGTTGGTCAAATAAAGAGTTTATCTGTATAGCATGAGATATAGTTTCTGCCATCGGTTCACCATCCGCAAATGGATATCCTTCAATGTAAACGGTCGGTTGTCCAGTCGCTTTGGGGAAGATGGGCATATATTTGTTCGCTTTGGTGTAAAATTCGTTGATGTTGTCCATTCATATCTCCATCGCTTTTGAATCATTATTTCAATACCTTTGTCAACAACTTAAAGGTTCTTAGCGTGTTCCTTTCATTATAGCACATCCTGTTTAATTGTGCAATTCATTTCTGCTTCATGGTCTCTTATAAAGGTTGATATTTCACATTAAAAATGGCATAATACAATAAACGCCAAGGAAGGTATTTGATAAAGTGATAGTACTATGAGTATGTTTCGTGAACATTGGATTGGGGGATTGACTGCCTATAGTGTGTTTTTCTTTCTTTCACTTGCAGTCTCTATCTCAGTATCCATCATTTTTGGTTTACCGTTCGACTGGAATCCGACGATCTCTCTGAATCTGGTTTTGATTGTTGGATGTTTTGTGGTTGCATTGCTCTTTGGATTGTGGCCTGATGTAGATATTAAGAGTAAGAGTCAAAAGGTTTTCTATACTGTGTTATTTGTGCTGAATGCGGCTCTTATCTTCGTCTTTCAATTCTATATAGCTGCTGCACTTTTAGGTCTATTTGCGATGTTGCCGATTTTAAGTCGGCATCGTGGATGGACGCATTCACGCATAACGATGATTCTCTTGCCAGGTCTGTTTTTCGTAATTCCTGTATATTTAGACTATCCAAGTTGGGGCATTGGATGGGTAGAATTGCCTGACCTGATTGATTCCTTACTGAAGTGGGAAAGGCTTCCTGATACGCTGCAGGAGGGTTTGATATTCTATCTGGCTGGTGTCATTGGGTATGCATCCCATCTCTATCTTGATGGTATTCTGTTCCGTTTAAGGAGAACCAAAGGGAAGCGATGAATTCAGCATTTCACAACATTCAAGAGTTGCGTGCCCTTTCTGATATGCGAAGTCCGTTCATGCGCCAACTTTTTGAGTTTGCCACGTTTCATAAAGTTAAGCTCTTCCTTGTCGGTGGGAGTGTACGAGACTTGTTGCTGAATCGTCGGACAACAGACATTGATTTCACACTTCAATCTGATACGTTAACATTCGTCAGGCAGTTTGCTGACAGTATCAAAGCACCTTTCATTCCACTTGAGGAAAACCCTCCGACTGCTCGTGTTATTGTGAGTTCCCTTGATAGTGTTCCGTCTCAATTTCAATTAGATTTTACACAGTTCAGAGGTAAGACACTTGCAGATGACTTGCGTTTGCGCGATTTGACGATCAATGCGATGGCAATTCCACTTGAAGCGATTATGGAATCAGACAATCCTGAAGTGATAGATCCTTGTGATGGTCAGTCGGACTTGATGTCCCGTTTGCTTCAATTTCCGAGTGAACAGGTAATTGTTGATGATCCGCTGCGGATGATGCGGATTTTTAGATTTGCTGCACAATTAGACTTTGAGATGTCAAAGGTTTCGTTTAAACAGGTCCAGAAGCATCAGCATCTATTGCCGAATGTTTCGCAGGAGCGGATTCGCGATGAATTGCTCAAGACGTTGAATGTTGAGAAATCAGCACCTCATTTACTGCAGATGTGTAAAGCGGGATTGATAGCACAGGTTTTTCCTACAGTGAATATTCTTTCTGACTATTGGGATATGTTAGATTATTTTGAGGCGTATCCAATACCTACGTCACTTGATTCGCATCGTGATGAGATAAACCCCTATCTCAATGAAGACATTGCGTTGTTTGCTAACCGTAAGTCGTTGATTAAGTTGTGTCTACTTTTTCAGGATAGCGTGAACGATATTGGTAATCTTCTTAAGCTGAGTCGGAAGTCGGTGCAATTCCTGAAGTCTCTCGTGAGTGGACATCAACTCCTTTTAAATAGCAACTATACCAGATATGAGATTATTGATTTTTTAAGGGATGCTGTTTCTGACTGGCGGGGTATCCTACTGTTTTCAACGGTAATTCATCCGATTTCATCAGAGAGAATCCATAAAACTGTGGATATATATTACGACCATCTTTTACCGATCATGAAACAGGGGAGACTTATTACGGGCGGAGATTTGATACGGGATTTCGAATTGAAAGAGGGTAAAGAGGTCGGGATGTTGTTAGAGCAGATTGAGAAACGACAGTTTTATGGTGAGATACGTACGCGAGAAGAAGCAATTCAGTTTGTAGAGGATATTATGCGTAAGTAGCGTTTTTCACTAAATCTCTGTTTGTCGCCTTTTAAAGAGTCTGGGAATAAGGGATACCAACAGAATGAGAACTCCTGCAAGGGATAGATAAATGAGTGTCTTACGGAGATTCCCTTCTCCGCTGACGAGTGCGCCGCCAATTTGAACATACGCGATGGTGCCCGGTAGCATAAAAATTGATGAAACAAGAGCATAAGTGGTGAATCTTATTTTTGTTAATCCGTAGGCATAATTCTGTAAGTTGAAAGGAAAGAGAGGAACTAAGCGTGTGAACATCAGGATGCGCCACCCTTCCTGTTCAACCTTCTCATCAATTTTCTTGAATTGTGTGTTTCCTGAGACCCAGTTTTCTACAAGGTCGCGGGCAACATAACGTGCAGTGAGGAATGCTAACGATACAGCTATGACTGATCCGATCCACGCATAGACGACACCTAATACCGGTCCGAACGCAACGCCTGATAGCACTGTTACGGGAAGACCTGGCAGGAAAAAGAGTGTCGCGATGATGTAAAAACAGATATAGACCAACGGTGCAATGATTCCAAAACCTGAGACCCATGTTTTGATTTTGTGGACATTTTTTAGGTCGATATACTCGGTTATGCCGTAATGTCTTAGTATAAAGTAGATCAAAACGATAGTAAGGCATGCGGCGATGCTCTTGATTAACTTACTGTTCATTGGACTTTTCATTGACTTCGGTAAGTGCTTTTAGGTAGTTTTGAATCTGTGAACGGAAACGCAACGGTATACGGTTGTTTTCTATTGCTTGTGCGTATTCTCGTTGTGCATTCAGAACGACATCTTCAAACTGAATGTATTCTGGTTCATCTCCCCCATTTCCTGTGTTTCCTGCATAGACTCTTGTCGTACGTTGTGTTTCTGATGCCACTTCAGAGTTGATTCTGAATTCTTTACCGTTGGTCTGCTGTGTCGGATTTTCATCACCGGTGAGGGGTTTTGCTGTATTGTTGTTTGTTGTCTGAGAAGAGGTATCATCATTTGTCGTTGAAAGTTGGGGATCATCGGGTTGGACCTGTTTACCTTGTGTTTCTTGATTACCGGTTTCTTGTCCGGGATTGCTGTCGCTGCTTGCGATGCTTCTATCCGACAAATCTGTTTCAATACTTGCCAAAGCGATATTTTTTCGGCTTTCAGTTATCTGTGCTTCAAGCCGATTTAGTTGATCAAGTTTATTGAGTTGTCTGACGATTTCTTTCAATATATCTGTTGTAACAGGTTTCCCTTGAATACTATCTAACGTCTGACTTAGTTCTCCATGTGGAACGGTTTCTGCCAATCTATTTAAGAGTTTTTCAATTTCAGCGCGGAGTTCTGGTGTGAGTTCATCTTGTTTAGATATGCTATCCAGTTCATGTGCAAGCGCGGTTGTATCCATGTCTTTGAAGTGCTGTGTTGCTTGCATTGCCTGTGTTATTGTGGAATCATCTGGAAGTGCTGATTTCTGTTTCCTTACTTCGTCATTTAGTGTTTGTAGATTCTGGTGTGCTGTGGGTACGTCCTTAACATGCTGCAGTTTTTCGATTGTATCTTTGATATTCTCGCGTAAGTTGGAGTCAACAACTTGTTCCAATTCATTTGTTAGTGCTTTTATTGCGTTGTTAATTGCTTCACCTTCTGTGATCGTTGGTGGTAGTGGGACTGAATATTGACGTGGTATTGCGAAAGAGAGTCCGATGATGAGTAATGGAATCGGAATCCATTTAAGGATTGATGGAACAGTAAGTGGTATGCACTTTGAAAGTTCTTTGTTTGCTATGCTTTTTACAGTATCATCAATTTGTAGTTGTGTGAGTTCGTCTTGTCGATCAATCTGCATCATTTCCCATGCAGTCGTTAGACGCGCCTTTAGTTTAAGATGATTGTCTACATACCTGAGCATGTCTATCATGGGTATTCTCTGTCTGAATCCCAGATAGATGCCAACAATGAGGGATATCAGAATGACCGATAATGTAGCAAACAGTGTTGAGATTGGGAAGGATAAGAAGCGAACCGCGATGGATAGCAGCGCAAGAATGAACAAACATAAGCAGAATGCTTGTGCTGTCTTATGAATTAATGCTTGCGTGCGTCTTCGGCTACGGAGCGATTTCAGTTGGTCTTTGATGATGTCTTGTTGGTCTTTCATTTTTTGTTCCATTTGATGAAGGTCGTGTGAATTGTACTCTTAAAACGCATTTTGTGTCAATAGGGTTGACGATCCCATGTATCCCGATTGAATGCAAGAATGTCTATTTCTTTATTTTCAAACGGACAGAATAACACCGAAACCTTGCTACCAAAGTGAACAGAAGGCATATTCTTTATACCTGTCTGTTTTCTTTTAAGTTTCCTTTAAAATGGTATATATGATAAACTAACGAGAAATCGTTTCAGAAGAGATATAATATATTTAAAAAAGGCTTTACGGATATAAGCGTTGAAAGACAAAAATGAGAATCATTGAACACGTCAAGAAAAATAGGAAGTATCTGATGTCCAAATTCTATTTGTTATCTTTATCGGTTTTTATCCTTTTTCTTTGTTTCATTGGTATTGTTTATTCCCAATCTCCGCAATCTATTGCCCAAGAGTTGTTAGCTTCTACGGTGATGTTAGAGATGCGTAATACTTCTGGACGTATATCTCATGCGACAGGATTTTCCATTGGTCCGGGGATTGTGGTGACAAATGCCCATGTTATAGATAACGTCGTATCAGGAGTTGCGAGGCTGGTGAATATGCAGACACCGATGACTATACACGGCTATATTGCCTTAAACAGAGATACGGATTTAGCGGTGCTTGTGGTATCGGATGAGAATGTGCCGCCGGTCTCTATTGGGGATAGTGACAGTGTGCAAATCGGTGATCTGGTCTATACACTTGGCAATCCGCAGGGACTTGAGGGGACTTTTTCGGATGGTCGTATTAGCAGTATCCGCGAGATACCCGGTATTGAGGGGAAGGTCATACAGTTCACGGCTGCTATATCTCACGGCAGTAGTGGTGGGGCACTCGTCAATCGTAGTGGACAGGTGATCGGTATTGCTTCACAGACGCGACATGATGGACAAAGTCTGAACTTTGCTATTCCTATTAACCAACTCAAGCGGGTTATGGAAAATCAAACCGAGTTGACACCTTTATCACCACAGGACACCCAGGCACAAGATCCGCAGCGGACACCGGGCACGCTCATCATCTTTATTGTTTCAGGTGTTATTGCATTCGGTGTTCTGCACTTTCTACCAAGTGTCAAATCAGAAAGGGTTGGATATACCATCGCACTTGCGACCGGGATCGCAGCACTGCGGACAATACCCCTACTTTGGATACCGATACTTTTTACAGAACCTATGAAGCACCTATACTATGAGGCATTATGGGATGAAAACCTTATCCACATCCTGGACTGTCCGAATTGTGTGCCCGTGCTGTTGATGAAACTTGTGATATTACAGACTTATATCATTGCTCTTTCGTTATGCCTTGCTATTGCGAATAGATTTATGTCCAAGATACAGATAGCAGGTTTTTTTAATACTGTGGGAATTGCTCTGTTGATCATTGCAGTAGAAGCCCTTCTATATATGCTACTTCCATTTACATAACACAAACGACAA
>VXOP01000450.1 GCA_009839975.1 Candidatus Poribacteria bacterium | reverse complement strand
TTCGCAATAAGTAGTTTTAGGCTTGCAATAAGTTGATTTTGCCTTGAATATATAGTTTTTGAAAAAGTGGCGTAAAACCTTACTATATAAGGTTTTACGCCACTTTTTTTGTTGACAAAATAGTGTGAAATGTAGTATTATATTAGCGGTGATTAGAGAGGGAATTGCAGTCCCTCTCTAATATCAGAAAATCGTATTGGAGTTGTATTTTCTGTTTATACCTTGTAGTATTATACGACATATCACAGAAGTATGCAACTCCTTTGAAGTCTACAAAGGAGTTTTGTTATGAATCTGATAGAAGTGATGTCAAGGTTTCCGAATCAAGAGGCTTGTATTGAACATCTTGAAAAGGTTAGGTGGCATGGTAATCCTACGTGTCCACATTGTGAGAGCGAAAACGTAAGGCGTAAGAATGAGTATGAAGAAGAAGGCAAGGTTGGCAAAGTGGGGCGTTGGAATTGTCATGATTGCACGGCATCATTCAAGGTTACTTGTAAAACGATGTTTCATGGAACAAAGATTCCACTTCAAAAGTGGTTTCTCGCTATTAGTTTGATATTGAATGCAAAGAAGAGTCTATCCAGTTATCAGTTAGCACGTGATTTAGACTTGAATCAAAAGACTGCGTGGCGTATTGAGACGTGTATCCGTGCTGAGATGGTGAAGGAAACAAACGGATTGACACTACAAGGTATCATAGAAGCAGATGAAACCTACATCGGTGGTAAACCTCGCAAGGCAAACAAAGTGGAAGACAGAGAACCGAATACGCGTGGACGCGGAACTGATAAAGACGCCATAATCGGAGCAGTAGCACGCGGTGGAAAAGTTGTAGCAAGGTTAGCATTAAAACTAAATGGACGTGCTATCCTTGACTTCATACGCAAACATGTAAAAATGGCAAAATCTGAGTTGATAACAGATGAATTCAGAGCATATCTCACAGTCGCAAGAGAAATCAAACATCAGATCGTGCAACATGATTTGCAATTCGTTGATGGTGATAAATACACAAACACAATAGAGGGTTTTTGGAGTCTCTTGAAACGTGCATGGTATGGAACACATCATCACTACTCTACAGAATTCACGCCACTATACGCAGCAGAGGCATGCTATAAGTATAACTACAGAAACCATGACAACATCTTTTCAAAGTTTGTTAGAGAAAGCATGGTTATGTGTTGATTTTTTCTTGTGAGTTGTATATAATAATTGCCAATAAGTAGTTTGGAACACACAGAAATTTTATGTTTTGATTGGAGGTATAAAATGGAATTACATGTTGCTGATTTTATTCACACAGTTGTGCTACTCATGAGTTTTTTCGGTGCTATTTGGAAAATTAGAAAAGATATATCCAATGAAATTGACGTGAAAATAGATGATTTGGACAAACGCTTTGATGCAATAGACAAACGCTTTGATGCAATAGACAAACGTCTTGACCAAATAAACCAGAACCATATTGAACACCTAATGCAACTACACGCTTTGCCATCAACACAACAATCACAAAAATAATTGCCCGAAACCCACTTATTGCCTACTGCTAAATTTAAACTTTGTCAACTCAAAAGGTGAATTTTTATGAAACCCGAAAAATTTAGTATCAAGAAAACCGTATTAACGGTCTTAGCCGTCCTTATGATTGTTCCTTTAATTGTTGGGTTAGTGGATTTATTCCCTGGAACTCTAAAATATGTAATAGCTACTTTAGCTTCAGCCGTTGGTATTGTTCCGCTCACTGCTGCGATCTGTCGGATCTCTTTTGATATGCGAAATAAGTGAGTTCAGACTCAATGCCATGGCATAAATAAGTATTGCTTCAACAGATAATCTGGCAATTAAATAACCCCACATTTCAACCCAATATATGATTTTTAAACCTAACGAAAGATCGCCAGGTTCAATTGCTACATAATCTAATACATCAATATGACTTCTATTTAATACTAAAATCGCGATCTGTAATACTATTGCCAGTGAATATTTCATACCTGTAGGCACATCTTTTAAAGAATCAAAAACCTGTTTCATAATAATTACCTTTATGAGTTGCGAGGGTTTTATCCCTCGCAATAAATAGTTTATCGTTGGAATTTGACTTTAGCCCACGATGTAGTGAGTTTCTGTGATGGATTGATAGACTTTGGTGGTCTATTTACCATTACCTTATTCTGTTCAGATTCATCTACTTGTAAAATATGGGCTTCTCCAAAGGCAAAGTGATCACAAGATATTCCGTCTCCAGCATCGGTAACTTGAATTGTAAATGTTTCTGTATCCTTTGGAAAATCAACTTGTATATGCTTGTTTTGTGCATCTGGTGCTCGTAATACTTCAGATCGGTAAATTTCAACATCATCGGCGAAGCATATAATTTGAACGTCTGCTCTATTATCGCAAGGATTTGGCAAACAGAAAAATGTACTAAATCTATTATATTCGCCACCACTAACAAAATAGACAAGACGGCTTATAGCATGTGAATAAATCCAAGAATCCCATTCATCCAGTTGAGGCACATGAATATACCAATCTGGTAGTTTTGCACTATTACCATCTGGCATTTTTTCAAAGATACCAGCACCTTGCCAGCCCACCCATTCCTGTTGATTATTGATTGGAGTAAGTGAATATGGATGATTATGTCTAATAGTCAAATGTTTCAACTGACTATTCACTATAGGTGTTGGTTCTGGTAATGTATATTGATAGTCATACCAATTCCAGTTGCCATCTTCATCCATAAGTTGCAACCATATTCTTTCATTTTCTGGTATGAGATTACGAGGAATATTAAATTCTGCAGTATCATTGATTCCACACAGAAAATCCCACCCGACAATATCCGCGTCTACAAAAGCGTATGCTTGATATAGTTCATCAGGATCATTTACATCCCATTTGAACCTAACTTTATCACCACCTATTGATTCAACTTCATAAAATTTGGTTATTGTCGGAGCCTTACTAAAATTCCATGCTGTATTGAAATATCGTGATTTAGCAAGCCAATGCGCTTCATGCAATGAAAGTTTTTCGCCGTAACCCCCCAATATAAATTCTGTTTTGTCATACAAAGCAATATGCCATAAGCCAAAAGTGTGACCTAATTCGTGCATAAGTATTTGACGCACGTCAGACGCATCAGATTCTATACTGAAAGCAAAACCATGATCTTTACCTTCAATAGACCAACCTCCAGGACCTGCAGACGCTACACCCGAAATGCCATTTTTCATGCCTGTTAGTCCTGCCACGACTATGGCAAATATATTCTTGTCCCAATTAGGAAACTTTACTTTTAACTCTTCCTTTATAGGTCCAATAGTGTTGGTGAAGTAATGTGATTTATCAAATTTACCTTTGATTTTATGAATAACAACTTCATCGCAATCCATTTCAAGCCTAAAGGTTTTATTTGAAAATCCATGATCATCCATTTCTTGTTTGTAAACTTGTTGAATGATTTTCATATTTTTGCTTAACTCTAATTCTTCTAATCTATCCTCTACATCATTAGGTATAAAATATATAGTTTTAACGGTATAATCCAAAGCGAATATACTTGGAATAAACAAAAATATTGACAAAATACCTGCTATAGGTTTAAAATATATAGACGCCTTCATTGTTAACTCCTTTGAAGGTGTGGAACATGCAAAAAGCATGTTCCAGGTTACACAAAAAATGCCTGCTAAGATGTGAAGGTCTGTATCAGGTGTTTTTTGCTTAAGTTTGTTATAGCACACTATTAGGCAGTGTTGACAGCACTGCCTAAGTGCTTTAAAGAGGTTTTTGGTTCATGCTAACTTCAGATACCTACCTCTTATGATCTTCGCCATTTTAAAATAGAGATGGGTATCCCTGGCGACCAAACCAAGCTACCCAATTTTTCAATCAGATATGGGATACCCATAGTCTTATGAGTAACTTGATTTGGTCTGTTAAATATCATAGCATATAAAATGGCAAATTTCAAATTAAATGGTTGGAATTCTGAATTCCAACCATTTAATTTGAAATTTGCCATGCAAGATCAATTTATTGCAAGCCTAAAACTACTTATTGCGATGATTTTTATGGCAGTATTGCTGTGAATGCAGACCAGGGTTCTTCCAATGTAAGAGGTGGAGAATGGAAGATGGATGAGTGGAGTTTTGTCGCTATCACATACAATGGAACTGACCTTAAACTCTTTGTCAATGATGAATTTGTTGGTGAAAATGAGGTGGGTAAACCCGATGAGAAACTGAAGACGGAGATAAGATTCGGTGCATGGCGGAATTCAGGTTGGGATTTCATCGGTATACTTGATGAAGTTGGGGTTTTCAATGTACCCTTATCTGAAAGCGATCTCAATAATGTCATGAAGAATGGACTTGAGGGAGCCGCTGATGTATCTCCTGTCAGAAAACTTGCAACTACATGGGGAGATGTGAAATCTATCAAAATCCGTTAATTCTGCTTTCTAAAAATTGAATTTAACGGTCAAGTCCGAGAAACTCATAGGGCTCAATACCTTCATCATAAGATCTTACCTCAATTGAACATGCCAACTATAACAGCAAGTGCCCGTAACCACAACTAAGATAACTATCCCAGCAAGAATTAATCTGCTGGAGAGTAATTCACGTAACATAACAATCTTTACCTTTTTCATTTACGATAGTAACTACTTATAGTTTTGCAATTTCTATGCCATTAGCTAAGTGAGTTGTAGGCGTAATTCTCTACGGCATTCACAGATTCATGCCAAGAACTTTACACACTCGTGTGTCTAAAGCGTTGACAACTTAATGCACATTAAGATATACTCTTCTAAGTTAGCATCGGGTGTTTGGACAATTTCCTTAACCCATTTTAACACACCACTAATTCAGGAGGGTAGATTTACTGGAACTGGACAGTTTGACCTAAAACATCATGAACAACAGCAAAAACAAAAAACTCGTTCCAAGGATAGCGGAACAGCTTATCATTGAACTATTCGCTGGACAAACGAAAGAACTAAATGAAATTAAAACAAAAGTTGAAGAAATACATAAGCAACGAGGTGGTTTACCACATACAGCAAGAATTCATCCTGTTAAAAGAGCATTGGATAATCTGAAGAGAGATGGGAGATTTGAAAAACCAGATGTGTATTGGAAAATCCACGCAACCAAAGAACAAACAACCACAGAAAACAGAATAAAAACACTTCCTGAGTTTATTGAATGGACACATCAATTTAATGAAGATGAAGGGGAATATGTATTTAGAGGTGTTCCGAATAAAGCATACAAAATTCAAGCATCCGCTTATCGGCGTCCAAAAGAGGATGATAGGAACTTTGAGCAATTTCTCTATATCAATAAAGGTTTAATCAGAGCAGCAAGACAACGAGGCTACGATAGGAAAGATGGACGGGAATGGAGTGATTTAGATATACTCGTTGAACTTCAGCATTACGGTGCTGCAACATGTCTAATTGATTTTAGTTACAGTGCCCAAATTGCTCTCTGGTTTGCTTGTCGACAAGAACAGAAAAAGGAAAAAAACGGTGGTTTGATAAATAGTGATAATCTATTGCCCGGTAAAGTCTCCGTCATACAGTTGAAACGATCAAAGTTTACTGAGATTACACCTGATTTTATGAAAGGAGATGTGGAAAAGACAATTGATTATTTTCTTAAGGAGTCAAAGAATTCTCGCCTGTATTACTTAAAACCGATGTTTCAGAACAACCGAATTATCTCACAACAATCTGTTCTATTATTCGGAAACTATGAACTTGAAGCAGATGAGGAATGTTTCATTGAAGGAGGGTTCAAGGATGAAATACTTACAGAGCTTGAAAGAACATCAGGTTATACCGAAGATAGACTATTCCCAGATTTTGAAGGTTTCGCATGGGTAAATCGTGAGGCTGCAACCTACACTGAACCTACTTATTCAGCACTAATAGACTTTGGTGAAAGGGCAATTAAAACAGCGGTAAAAAAGGAATACGAAGAAGCATTAGAATATTTTTCAAGAGCCATTCGAAAGGATCCAAATAGAATACAAGCCTATAATTTTCGAGGTAGGACATATACATCACTTGAGAGATATGACAGAGCATTAGAGGATTTTGAAAATGCAGAAAATATAGATCCAGATAATGCGGAAACTTATTTCAATAGAGGATGTTTATACCAACAACAAGGTCAATATTCGGGTGCCATAAATGAGTATGACACAGCAATTCGTAAAAATAAAGAATATGGCGAGGCATATTACAGACGCGGCCAGATTAATTATGATCTTGACCAGGTAGAAGATGCTTTGACTGATTTTACTGAAGCAATTCGTTTAAAAACCGACTATTTTGATGCCTATTTTCAACGTGGTTTAGTATTGAAAGAATTGCATGAATACTCTTCTGCATATGATGACTTTACCAGAACAATTGAGCTTACCCCTGATGAAATAAAGTTATTCTATAATAGGGCACAAGTTTTGTATTATCTTGAGCGTTTTAATGAGGCAAGATTAGACCTATTAACTGCATTGGATCTTGCTAAACAACAAGATAATAAACAAATGGTTGCTGATATAGAAGTTCTATTTCAGGACGTTTTCGGTCCCAACACAAGTAAGGATGAAGATGAATAAACTACATTTCGGTGACAACCTTGGCATTTTACGGAACATCAAGGATGAATCAGTGGATTTAATCTGCACTGACCCGCCATTCAACAGTAGCAGCAACTATCAACACTTCATAGATGTTTCCTCTACCAAGAATGAAACGTTCACGAACAGCAGGACATGGGACTCAGCAGCAGAAAACACCCGGGTTGACATTAAAGAGCGAGCAAAAAATTGTGAAACCTATAAAGCACTCTATGAATGCCTCTGTGGGTATGATATGATGCTTAACAAAGCTGATACTGGCAACAAAGGCATGATGCGTGCTTACCTTACTTTTATGGGCCCCAGACTTGTCGAAATGTACCGTGTTCTGTCAACATCTGGCAGTATCTATCTACATTGCGATTCCACTATAAGTCACTATATTAAAGTGTTAATGGATGCTATTTGGGACCATAACGATAAAAAGAAAAGTAACGCATTTAAAAATGAAATAGTGTGGTATTATCGTACTCATTCACGTGCTTCAAAAAAATACCGAAGAATGCACGATATTATCCTATTCTATACGAAAACTGAAGATTATGTATTTGATACACCTAAACCTATTTATGAAAACGATCTTTTTCTGCGAGATAAAATCAAAGACTCAATAGATAAAAAACCGATTCGCTCGCAAGATGATAAAGGGAAATATAAAAGAATACGAACAAGAACAGACGATGCCTTCTTGCGCGATGTTTGGGATGACATTGGTGTCCTTCCACTGATGGTCACTGAACGTCTGGGTTATCCAACACAGAAACCGAGTCTACTTTACACACGCATGATAGAAACGTCCTCAAAAGATGGAGACGTAGTGTTAGACCCGTTCTGTGGAGGGGGCACCGCGCTTGATGCTGCACAAGCACTCAAACGGAAATGGATAGGGATTGACAACTCAATTGTTGCGATGGATATAACAGAGCATCGTCTCAAGGATAGATACGGTTTAAAACCATCAGAAGACTACGAAGTAGTTGGCATCCCAACAAACTTGAAGGAAGTGAAAGAATTCGCAAGACAGGAAACGAAAGACAATACATTATCCAATTGGGCGGCAACACGGCTTAATCTTACGCCATCTAAAGAATCTGACAATGATCGCCATCCTATATTATGGTCATTGAGAGACAAAAAAAGAGAAGATGTGCGAATAATAGCAGAATTTAAGACAGAAAAGCCAAGTCCAGAACAGGTACGACCACTTCAGGAATATATTGAGAACGATACAGCAGATATAGTTTTATTGATTACGTTTGAACCTGTTAGCTCCGAAATGCGCGAAATCGCCAATAAAATTGAAAAGTTCAAGTATAAAGGATTGTCATTTCCACGACTTCAGTTCTGGCAGATGACGGATAAGTTTTTTGATGATCCTGAATCGGTCTATGATGAACTTCAAATGCCTGGGAAGTTACGTTTTAAACCTACAAAGAAAGTTGATAAACTTTTTCCCGATATTCAATTTGATTCAGATATGAAGTGATTCTGCCTACATCCTTACTGGGTTGAAGGTGGCGTTATTAATGTAGCGTATATACAACAGGTTTTCATAAGAAATATAAGAATAATGATGAACCAACTTGAATTTTACGAAGCAAAACTGAATTTTGAGACAGATTCTTGGGATCTCTACGAAGCACTTAATAATGGTGAGTCTATCATCGTAATTGATGCTCGATCTCCAGAAGCGTATAGCATTGAACATATACCAACTGCGATTAATATACCGCATAGGACAATGTGTGAAAAAAGCACGAATCATCTTGATAAGACTAAGACTTATGTTACCTACTGTGATGGAATTGGATGTAATGCTTCTACCAAAGGTGCATTGAATATGGCACGTTTAGGGTTTCATGTCAAAGAACTGATGGGAGGATTAGATTGGTGGAAACGGGATGGCTATGAGACGCACGGAAAAAAAGGTGCTGATGGTGAAAAAGTGATGTGTGGATGCTAAATCAAATAGGTACATTTTTATTTGCATTCGGGTTTTCAATGGTGTATAATTATAATTGTTTAATCCCTCATAGCTCAGTTGGTAGAGCAGATGGCTGTTAACCATCGTGTCGGCGGTTCGAGTCCGTCTGGGGGAGTTTCAGAATGCTGACAGTTTTTTGAATTGTCAGCATTTTGCTTTTTCTGAATTGCTGATCACTCTCCTTTATGTTTTTTCAAGAATCCTTTCAACCAAGCATCCGGATCACGACCCAATTTACGTAAACATACACATCCGATTTTCTTGACAAAATTTGGTATAAGGTTAAATAGTCTCAGTTGCCAACGCATTGTTTTACCGTCCGGTTTTTGAATCAACTTAGAATCGCCTGTCCCGTAACTTCGCTAAAGAAATGGATTCGCTCAGGGACAAAGGATATATAAAGCGTATCACCGATTTTTGCCTCAAAGTTCGGCACAGTTACAGATTTCATAATGGTTTGTGTGCCAGCAGTATCTGGTCCAAGGGTTATCTCTACTATAGTCTCTGCTCCGAGTGGTTCAACACTATAGACTTCAGTTTGGAAAGAATTAGGCACAACGTGGTGATTGACAAGGACATCTTCAGGGTGGACACCGAAGACTAAACCGTTCTCGGTATTGATATCTTTCAATGTTGCAGTGATGCTGTTATCTTCAATTAAATAGCTTCTTTCTACATTAGAACCTTTAGGTAAGGTCAGTTGTAGTGATCCATTCTTATGTGTAATCTCACACGGTATGCAGTTCATACTTGGACTACCGATGAAACCTGCGACAAACAGATTCGCAGGATGATTGTATATGACGGTGGGTGTGTCTAACTGCTGTATTTTCCCCTCTTCAAGTACCGCGATGCGATCCGCCATTGACATTGCTTCTACCTGATCGTGTGTTACATAGAATGTCGTGGTTCCGAGATCGCGCTGCCGCCATTTAATTTCTGCCCGCATTTCTGATCGTAGTTTTGCATCAAGGTTAGATATGGGTTCATCCATTAGGAATACTTGCGGACGGCGTACCATTGCGCGACCGAGTCCAACACGTTGTGTCTCACCGCCGCTCAACTGATTCGGTTTTCGCATGAGTAGATGCTCAATATGTAGCATCTTGGCAATATCCAGAACGCGTGCATGTATCTCCTCGGGAGGTAGTTTTCTTGGATGCAATGGGAATGCCATGTTTTCGTAGACGGTCAAGTGGGGATAGAGTATGTGTGATTGAAAGACAAAAGCAACATCTCGATCTGCAGGTGTGTGGTCATTAACACAAACATCGTCAATGTAGACGTTACCTTCTTCGGGTTTGTCTAAACCTGCAATACAACGTAAGGTCGTTGTTTTACCTGCACCTGTTTGTCCAAGTAGCACGAAGAACTCTCTATCTTCTACATCAATAGAGATGTTGTCTAATGCTATTAGGTCACCGAACTGTTTTGTAACATTTTCCAGTTTTACTGTTGCCATTATGTAGTATCTTGCATGTTTTTCACTGATTATTACACAGAATGATTGCTGTGTCAAGATAGATTTTGGATATTTTAGGAGTTGATAAAATCATTTTGATCTTGTATACTCAATAGCATGAAATCAGATAAACAACGCGGCATAATTATAGGTATAACAGGTGGCATTGCTTGTGGTAAAACGACTGTCTCCGACTTACTGGCAGATAAAGGTGCTACCCCTATCAATGCTGATGAGATCGGACATCAACTCCTTAAGTCTGATAGTCCCATTTTGAATAAACTGACTGAAACATTTGGACCGGATATACTTGACGAATCGGGTGATGTCTGTAGAAAAAAACTGGGGGCAATTGTCTTTAGCGATAAAGTGGCACTTGAGAAGCTGAATTCACTCATGCATCCGTTGATTATTGAACGTTCCCGTACACAGGCGCGGAAACTCGTTGCAGAAGATCCGTCCTGTGTTGTTCTGCTTGATGCACCACTTCTTATTGAGGCGGGTGCTTATGATTCAGTTGATCTGATTATCGTTGTAACAAGTTCACGCGATTTACAGATTAAGCGGATATTAGAACGAAGTCATTCACAGAACAGACCTTTAACAGAGAGCGAAGCACAAGCACGTATTGACTCCCAAATGCCTGTTTTAGAAAAAGTAAAGTATGCTGATATTGTTATAGAAAATAACGGGACGCATGAAGCTCTACAGAGTCAAGTAGACCACATCTGGAATGATCTTATTGATAAAGATTAAGGTTTTTATTGGGTGATATGCGGGCGGGGAGTGGGTGATATGCGGGCGGGGAAACCCCGCCCCTACGGATGTTTTTCTGGACAGAATAACCGAAATATTTATTTAATCTTCATGGGTCAGACCAGAGCAGATTGACAGCATTTGCTTTTATGACGCAATAAACCTGTTTTCCTTCACACAATTGGAGTTGTTTACACGCATCTGGTGTGATTTTAACTGTCATAAGATGCTGCTCTACTCTTATAGATACTAAAGTCTGATTCTCAACTGAATCTATTGTTCCTTTCAAGATGTTCCTTGCACTAATCGGAAGGTTGTCTTCAAGCGAGATGATTATATCTTCTGCCCTAATGGCAATCGGTACTTCCTTGTTCGTGTTATTTTCAATATTAGGTTCAATGTAAGGTATCATCAGCCGTTGCGTCCCAATTTCTAACGCCGTTACGCCTTTCTCTTTATCTGAATTTGCAATTGGTAATGATAGGATATTCTCTACACCTGTAATATTAGCGATCGGTAAGGTTGAAGGAGTCGTGAGTAATTCATGCGGTTCACCTTTAAAGGCAATCTTACCATCTGAGATGATGTATGCTTCATCCGCAAGTGCCATGACTTCCGAAATAGCATGTGTAACATATAGGATGGGAATATCAAATGTCTGTTTAATGTTATACAGATAGGGTATAATCCGATTTTTCAGACCTCTATCGAGTGATGCAAGGGGTTCGTCCATCAGCAGGATATTCGGTTGCATGTTAATGGCACGTGCAACAGCGACTCTTTGACGTTGTCCACCAGAAAGTTGCTTAGGGTATCTTTCAAGTAAATCCGATATTTCAAGTATATCAAGGATTTGGGATATGTTATTCCCATTCCTTTGAACTGTCTTAGGCTGTCCGTAGCGGATATTCTGTTTTACGGTGAGATGGGGGAATAGGTGTCCCTCTTGAAATACGTAGCCTATCCCTCTTTTTTCTGGTGCAATGTTGATTCTGGAATTTGAATCGTAAAGGGTCTCGTTGCCGAACAGGATTTGACCTTTATCGGGTGTAAGTGTCCCGCTAATGCAGTTGAGTAGTGTGGTTTTACCACTACCAGATGCTCCCAAAAAAGCGGTAACTTTCTGACTCAATACACAGTCAACAGTCAGATTAAAGCTGCCGAGACGTTTCTGAAAATTGAGTGTGAAATTAGTATTTCTTGCCATTTAATCATACCGAAATGCAAACCGTTCTGTGAGCCAAATTGCAATGAAAGCGATTACGGTTGATATGAAGACCAATCGAAACACTGTAGCATCCTCACCTTGTTGAACTGCAGAATAAATAGAGAGTGCAATTGTCTGAGTCTTTCCTGGAATATTACCCGCTACCAGCATGGTTGCACCGAATTCACCAAGACTTTTTGAGAATCCAAGAATTACACCCCCAAGAATACCACGGTATGCCAACGGAAGTGTGATGGTGAAAAACACCTTGACAGGTGATGCACCGAGTGTTCTTGCCACTTTTTCAAGTTCTACCGGTACGGATGCGATTCCTGTCATGATACCCCTTACCAATAGTGGAAATGAGATAACTGATACTGCCAACACAACCGCAACTGGTGAAAAGACGATTTCTAAGCCGAAGTACTTATTGAGGAGTCCTCCTATAGGTCCATTTTCGCTGAACAGAATCAGAAGTATGTAACCACTGACTACCGGGGGAAGCACTAACGGCAGCATCACGAAGGTATTCAGTATGGATTTTCCAGGGAAATCTCGTTTTGCAAGTAGCCACCCTATAAGTAATCCAGGTGGAAACATCACAATCAGACTGAGTATAGCAACCTTAAAAGTTAGGATAAGTGCGGTAATTTCAGCGGGGGTAATCCTCATTTTATTCGTTAGGTGAATTCTGATGTGATGGATCCGTTGATAGATGCCTAAATCCGTATTTATCAAAAATTAGATAGGCAGCAGGTGTTTTCAAGAATTCAATATATTCTTTGGCTATCTTTTTCTGTTTACTTTCATTTAAAATAGCAGCAGGATATGCAATCGTTGAATGTGTATTAGGTGGAAATCGGTAAACAACCTTAACCTGTTCACTCACGGTTGTATCGGTTTGGTAAACAAAGGCAACATCCACGTTTCCTGTTGACACATAAGCGAGTGTAGCACGTACGTCGGTACCAAAAACCAACTGTGGTTGAATCCTATCCCATAAATCAAAGTGTTTTAGGACTTCCTTAGCATAAAAGCCGGCAGGCACAATTTCTGGTTGTCCTATTGCCACTCTTGATATAGCGTTTTGTAGAATTTCTATCGGATCATTTATGCTTATGTCGGTCTCTTTGTGTGCGACAATGACCAATTCGTTTGTTAATATATTTTCTCTACTATTCACCTCCAGTAAACCGAGTTTCTCAAGTGCATCAGTTTGGATGTCACTTGCTGAGATGAAAATATCTGCAGATGCACCTTTCTCAATTTGGCGTTGTAGTGTTGTTGAAGCAGCAAAATTGTACGACACACGTACCTTGTGTTTTTTTGCATATTCCTTCTCAATATCGGTTAGTGCATTCATTAAACTCATTGCAGCGAACACTGTAATTTCAGGTTCTTTCTGCGTATCCGTATTACATCCAGTAAATATCAGATGCTTTAGACAGAGCACGTATAAGATCGTAGAGAGTATCCGTTGATGCATGAAAATTACCCGAATCATCCTAATACAAATTGAGTATAGCAGAAAAGTGAAGTCCTGGCAAGGACGTAATGTCTGGGGGTGTGTAAATATTTTGTCACCATAGGTGTTATTTTAAGAAGATAAATCCAATCAGTTAGTGTCTTCAGTCCCGTAGGGACTAAAGACATACTCATAACAGATTTGTTTTTTGTGGGTTCCTGTAACTCATCTATCTGATTAAAACTGTGTAAACAAAAAATACGGAATTTACGTTACAATTCACGTTATAATGATGGTTAGACAAAAAATATAAAGGAGGCGTCAAAACATAGAGATTTAGGAGACAACTCTATGTATATTGACGTAGTAAAATGATTAGATATTTTTCATTAGCTGTATCAGTATTATTGTTGATATCTAACACAGTTTATGCGGGTCCTGGTAGGACAGGTGCACAGATCCTGAATTTAGGGGGTGGTGCTCGTGCAAGAGCATTAGGAGACGCTTTCTCGGCTGTGTCTGGAGATGTCACAACATCACTCTGGAATCCAAGCGGATTGGCTTATTTGCCAGATAGTAATTTGCGTTCAGACAGGAAAGGTTCACAACTCTCTATGTTCTATTCAGATATGAGCGGCCCCTTTGGTGAAGCGGGTGAAGGTATGTATTATACTTTCATTTCAGGCGCAATGCCTTTGGGGGATATAGGAACAATAGGAGCGACATTACAACTTAATGGTCAAGGTACTATTCCTGTCACGCACGACTCACCCGAAGTGATACGCAACGATAACCTTGGAACAAACATGGTCTTTACCTTATCTTATGCCGATTACTTGACGAATTCATTGGCAATGGGGATAAACGGTAAGATGATTAGAATGGTACTCGGCACAGAAACAGGAAATTCTTATGCTGTGGATATTGGTCTACAGTATCATGTACCGTTTGATCCTATACCCACGACAATCGGTATGGTAATTCAGAACGTTGGACCAGACATATCGTTTATTGATGAGAATCAAGCGGATCCTTTGCCAAGAATGTTTCGGATTGGAACATCAATGAGTCTCTATAGAGACAGATACAATCACCTTCGCTTGGTTAGCGGTATCACATCGTATATTGACAAACTCTCAGAAAATGAAGAGGAACTCTTAGCAGATTTGGACCGTGTAAATGCAGAAAGAAGTGAGAAAATTACGAAAGAACAACTGCTTTCTGATAGAGGAGTCGGCATCCGTGCATTTGAATGGCGACATCTACAAAAGAACATCGGCGTAGAATACTGGCTTGGGGATATCCTCGCAATGCGTGTCGGTTATAAATCTGAACCTGGGATAAACTTACCAGAATTTACAGACCACCTTACTTACGGCATCGGTGTTAAGGTATATCTTTTCAATTTAGACATTACTTATGGACCGCGTTTTGGTCCCGCTCAGGAAAGACTTCTTGAAGCGACTGGTATTATCGCATTTTAATGGGGAATAGTTTATAGTGAAACTCGTACAAACCATATTCATTTATGCAGTAATTTTCAGTTTATCGGCAGCTATCTGTATAGCATCTGATATGTCCCAAGAGCATCTATTGACAGATTTTTATCTTACATCTCATCTTGGTATACGTACACTGGCAGATCAATCTACTACAAACGATAACTTCGTTTCGCTCAAATCTCCAAATGAAGCGTTTCTCTATTCTTTTGCTATCCCAGGAATGGGACAACTCTATAATGGATCAAAATACGGTTACATCTATACGGCAGCGGAGGTAGGTTTGTGGATTACGTATTTCGTCTTACGAAATTCAGCAGTCAATACCCGTGAAGACTATAGGGAATTGGTAAGAGAAAATGTGATCTTTATCGGTCCAGGTTCCTTTGAAGAATGGGACGAAATCGAAGACTATGAACATGCAACACAGTATGAAAACTGGAACCATGTATACGATTCTGAGGCAACCAGAAATAGAACCGGTAAGTGGTATTGGAAGGATCTTGATCCGTCACTGAAAGATGCTAAGGACACAGGCATTGAATTCGACTCAAAACATCGTCTGCAAGCTTATGATTTAAGGCAGGAAGCAAACGCTACATTTGAAAACGCACGGACAGTTTTAGGGTTAGTTATTCTAAACCACGTTTTTAGTGCTGTAGAGGCGCGTATCTCAACGAAACGTTGGAACAACAAACAGCAACAGAACCGTGCATTTGAAGTAACGTTTAAAGCCGATTTTTCAACGGATGCACCAAGAGGTGCTTTGGTACTCAAGAGAAAGTTCTAAAGCCTATCCGCTTGAACAGATTTACCATTTTGCTCCTTACAAAATTTCAAGCACAAAATGTTATCCGTTTTCAAATTTTCTCTTTACCTACTTCTCCAATCCCAACCTGCTTGTCGGTAAATGTTCCGTAATGTTCCTATAGGGATATTACCCTTTATGCGTGAAGGTCGTGGAACAACGACCCGATTACCTGATTCTGGATGTTTATAATGATGATGACTACCACGGACGTGGGTAAGTTCAAAACCGTCTTGTCGGAGCCTTTTATCTACTTGAAGAAAAGTCAGAACAAAAGCCAAATCATCTCCTTTCTCTACGAAGTAGTCTTTTCAGATATTGATCTCTCACTCACAGAACAGAGGCCTTAGGCAAACTGGTTACCTTATCTGGAGTCACTTCACGAACTAATGCTGCTAGATCAACCGATACGGTTTCCCATAGACCATCAGCATAGTCAGGATTTTTTGTATGAAAAGCAACATCTTCGGGGATAGGTATTGGTTCACCATCGAGCAGTAAACCTTCAAGATAACATTCAATTGCTTCTACGACTTGCATCATTGCATCCTCAACCGTATCTCCGGTAGAGAAACATCCGGGTAAATCCGGAACAGTTACCCCGTAACAACTATCTGGATCTTTGTGAAGAACAATAGGAAAATGCATAAG
>VXOP01000385.1 GCA_009839975.1 Candidatus Poribacteria bacterium | reverse complement strand
AGAAGTGCAATGGACACATTTGCACGGAAATATATAGGTTAATTCTATCGACTAAAATCCCCACCATTTGTTGGTGACTGTAACCATCCCTTTAAAAATCCATCTTCAACTCTCCATATAGCATATTTGCCCCAATGTACCCAGTTTTCTTCTTTCAAAACATCAAAATCATCTCGATAACTTTGTGAAAAAGCGGTGAGACAAAAAATGCTGGACACAAAGAATGACGCAATTCCTAATAGTGTAAGTATGTTATGCTTCATGAATTATAACTCCTTATCTTAACCATACGACTTGAGTTTGATTAGAATCGTTTCAATTTGCTCCAAGTTGTGGTTAGTTGTTCTTCTCGTAACCGCACATCAAGAACATTGGACTGAGGGATACCGCTGCCCGTAATAGAAAAAGTCGAGATAGTCCCCTTAAACCGTTCTCCTGGGAATTCAAACACACACATCAATCCAACAACATCAATCTTGGGAATCTCATCGTCAACAAATTCTGTAATTGGAAGGTCTTGTGTGAAAAGTTGAAACTTTCCAGTATCAAAAACGACCCTTATATCACCTGAAGTTAATCGGAACATAAGTCCATAATCTGCTTTTACTTCACCTTTTGTGTAAACACCGTTTTCGGTAAACCGCATTTCTGTTGTCTTTTCAGGACTGAAAATATAACCCTCTGCAAACTCAGGGAAAGGTTGTCGTTTACCGAGGAATAAGCAGAGTTCGCCAGAAATAAATCGATCACCTCGTGGGTAACGTATTTTCTCACCTACCACTGTTACTTTGTCAAGTTGAAATTGATGAGCATTCCAATACAGGAAATCTGCAGCTGTTACCTGCTCCTGTTTCGGTTTCCCTATTATTGCAAGTAGGTATTCAAATTCCAATGGATCAGCAACTTCCCATGATGCAAACCAAGGGTCTTCCTCAACAATACGTTCCCAACCATTGAGGTTAATGTCATCAAAATTATCTATCCACGTTCCAGCATCACTGTGTACACTCAAGAAGGCACACAAAAACACCGTCCAATGCATTATCCTAAAAATATGATTTTTTCATGCGTCAATACCTTCGCAATTTTGTAAGTACTTCAGTTAAAAAAGAATATAACGAAGTCTTTTTAAATGATTGGGATTATTCGCTGATGTCTGTAGGGTGTTAACCAGATCTTAATTCTCTTAATCCTTGCTTTTCACTTTTCTCAAAGTACTTTATTGCATTTTCAAGACTTTCACGGCTGAAATAGATAGCATGTTCTGAAATAAAGTCTATGACTATCTGCTTATCAACTTTTGAGATTTCTCTCAATATCCATCCTACTGCTGTTTTGGCAAATCGGTCTTCTCTCTTTATCAATACTGTGCTTGATTTGCGTATAAGTTCATAATAGGTATTGTCTTTTGTCAGATTAGTAAATGCGACTACTGAACATCTCGCCTGCCACACATTTTCTGCTGTATGCCACTCTGAAATTGCTTCAGCACATTTCATGCCGTTTGCTTTTATCATGTGTCGTAACACTCTTGTACATAACCAATCACAGACACTCCAATCGTAAATATATCCGTTGTTGAAGATTTCCTCAAATCGTTGAAGCAGTTCCTGATAATCAGACTTCTTGTATAGATAGTGTTGAAAGAGTAAGATACCTGCAAGTTTATCCTCCGTATATTCCTCTGCGAAAAATGAAAGTGCTAATTCCAACAGTTGATTCTGTGGAAGTTTGTCAATGTTTTCGTCTCTATACCAAGATTTTAATTCTGTTGTGATTTGAGGCGTGGTAACGCCTCGATATTTTGTATTGTGTTTGATGTAATTTTCGAACCAGAGTTTTCTCTTCTCATCTGCCTGTTTGTTGATACGTGATTGTAATTTTTCAGATAATTCTTTAATGTTGTTCATAAAAGCTTCGCTTTTTGTATTTTCTGTAAGGATACACTATTGTTGTTAAATTATCAAGTTATTAGGATTTACTGGGTGTGTAAGAATTCTGTAGACAGGTATAAAGTAAAGAGAGAAGGAAGGTTTTTGTAAAGTACCAAGCCCCAGGAGGGGCGAAAGGTGTATAGAAAACGTTGATATAACCAGAATATAAGCCCCAGAGGGGCGAAAGGTGTATCAGTCTACGGAATTAAACACACACGTTCTATATACCTTTCGCACCGCTGGTGCTTGGTCTTTTGCTGTACAAATGTTCTATATACCTTTCGCACCGCTGGTGCTTAGGATTGTGCTATTTACACATTCTATACACCTTTCGCACCGCTGGTGCTTGGGCATGTGTTGTTCAACCTTCTTATCCTGAAAATCCTATAATCCCGGGGAATGCCTAAATGGCATTCATACCGTTGATTTGAAAATCCTGGTTCAGACAAGTAACCAAAACTTTACACACCCGGATTTACTATAACGTAAAAAAGTTGACATCAAGTAACATCACTGTCATGATATAAGTGAATTTGTTGATGATTTAATTGAGGATGTCCAATGTCAGACTTACTTCGCTCATTTCAGACCGATGTTTTAGGTATTGGTAGGAACGTGTTTCGTCAGTTCAGGATGCATAAATGTGCGCATCAAGCTGCTTCACTTGCGTTTACTACTGTGCTGAGTCTGGTGCCGTTGTCAGCTGTTGCGCTCTTCCTGCTAAAGACCTTTGGTGTCGTTGAAAACGAGAAGTCTCCGCTGATCGCTAATCTAAACAATTTCCTCCCACAATATAGGGCGGACGAGATTGTAACGGGTATCACTGAATTTACAAATAGAAACCTTGCTGGACTCGGTATTGGTGGTTTTCTGTTGTTCCTGTTTATCTCGATTATTCTGTTTATGTCCATTGAGACACATTTCAATCATATCTGGGGTAGTCGTAGTAGATTACCTCTGGTACAGGCGTTTCAGAAGTATCTGGTTTTTTGTATGCTGTTGTTGATTGGACCTCTTATAATTTGGTTTGTGTTTTCTACCGTAGCAAGTGGTTTAATTGCGCAGCTTTTCCCGTGGATTTCCGTATTCTGTCTGTTTTCTCTTATGTATATTGCATTGCCGAACACGGCAGTGAACTGGAAAGCTGCACTCTCTGCGGCATTTTTGGCTGGTTCGCTGTTTCAGATAGCTCGCATCGTATTTGCATATTACTTTGAATTGGTGTGGCAAAACTATACCGCAATTTATGGCACTTTGGCAATGACAATTATTTTGGCGATATGGATTTACGCTACTTGGTTAGTTATTCTACTCGGTGTTGAGATAACAAACGCTATTCAGAGATACGTTGATCCTGGTCATCCGCTTGGAACGGAGTTCAATGATAGTCAGAATTATATCAATGCATCGGGAATAATTTCCCTATATCTAATCTTAGCAAAACATTTCAATGAAGGCAGGGGGGCATGTTCCACTGCTGATGTCGCTGTAACTGCTAAAGTATCTGAATCTTTGGTGCAAGATGTGTTTGAACGATTCAAGATTGCGAAACTAATCTATGAAGTAGAAGATGAGACTAAGGGTTATATTCCTGCTCAGCCGTTAGACACGATTACATTGGATACGTTGGTAGCGTCTGTTGATTGGGATTTAGAAAATCACCTTTCGGATGCGGTGGCAGGTTCACCTGAGTTGAGTAAGATGTATCAAGAACTTCAGGAAGCCGTAACTGATAGACTAAGTGATGTTACGGTGCGTTCAATTTTAGATGGTTTAGACTAATGCTTAGTCAACATACTATCATCTTGATTGTGAAACGCCCCCCAACACACGCGATAAAGCACCTACTCAGCATTTGGCGTTATCAATCCGTTGAACTCCTGCAAATATATTGCCCTGCCTCCTTTAGTATCTTATCGTTGTTATATTGCTGGACTGTTTCTTGGGAGTCAGTGTCTTTAGGTAATGTTCGAATGGCTTGAGATAATAACGGTAAGGCGCGGACGACGTTATCTACGATAGTAATACTCGCTTGTTTCGCGGTTCTTGACATTGGATTCAAGTCGATGGTTACGACATCTTTACCCATCTTCCGTAGTGCTTGACAACGATCACCGTCTTCAAGAGGTACGAACACAACATCTGCTTTGAAGATACCTTCTGGGTTTACATACTTGCGATTGGAGTCTATGAAGTTGAGCTGCGTATCTTTGGATGGCATTAGTACTTTTGTTGCGCCATGTTTTTGTAGATGTTCTTTTATTTTCTGTTCGCGTCCGGTTTCTGTGTGAAATATGTTTACCTCTAAAGGAGCCTTCAGTATCTGTCCAAGTTCAATGATCTCTTTAGGAACTAACGCTGCTACGTTTCCGTTGACTGAGATAACGGGATATTGTGCTAAACAGAGCATGGTTGCAGCAGCACGTATCGCTTTATGTGCGAACGGTTGCGTGGCTTCATTTATGAGATAATCGTAAGCCTCACCACGTCCATGTGCTATCAGTCCGTGGATAGATGTAATGCCTTGTTCTACGCCGCTGACGATTCTGTCTCTTAATGTCAGCGAAAGATAACGTGGATGTGATTTTGGAACATCGCTCATTTTTTTTATCCAGATGTGTATATGAAGTTTAAAAATAAAATCGGCAAAGTGGTTTACCCCAGGCCGGTAGGTGCGATATCCTTATCGCACCGGATCTACCCTAACCAGTTTCGTCCGAGGTCTCCTCGTAGGTCCCAGTGCGATTAGGAAATCGCACCTACCGGCCTGGTGAAATCAAAATTATCTGATTATTAATTCAATCATCATGAGTGTGCCTGCTACTTTTCTTCACGCAGATCAAAAACGGTTTTGACAGATGAAGTTAATCCGGTGTTTAGCGCGGTCTGTATTGCACGTCTATAGTCCTGAAGTGTAAAAGGTTCACCAACCAAAGGGAGCAGACTCTCTCCATGCTGTTGTAAGAAACGGAGACCGAGTTGAAATGTATGAATCATCTCATTTTGGTATGATTCTAATCCGTAAGTATATGCTCCCTTTACATGCAACTGCTTATACCAAATAGATGTCCAGTCTATGTGCTTCGGTATTCCGGGCATCCCCAAAAGAATTACCTCTCCTCCTGCTTGTGTAAAACGTAAGGCATCGTCAATTGATGTGCTGGAACCTACGCAATCAAACGTAACATCTACGCCGCCTAATAACACTTGCTGCCCCAGTTCAGGTTGAAAAGGTTCTGCGTCTGTTAATTCACAGAACGCATCATATCGTCCTCTACTTGCTGAGATTACGACATCAGCACCTAAGTGTTCTGATAGTTTTTGTTGATGTGGATGTTTTGCAAAGATTATGATTCTGTTTTCATATCCAATCATTCTAAGTGCTGCAACGGTGAGTAATCCGATCGTTCCGCCGCCAATCACGCAGATATCCTTTTTAGTGTTAACTGCTGCTTGTAGGACACCGTGTAATGAACATGCAAAGGGTTCAAGTAGGACTGCTAATTCATCGGAGATTCCATCTGGGACGTGATGGATTTGCGTTTGATGTGCTAGGACATATTGACTCCACCCACCACCTGTATCACGGCAGTACCCGGTTTGAACACCTGCAGAGATGCTGCCGTTTGTGATGTTTTCACAATTTGAGAAACGGTTATTTTGACACTGATTGCAGGGAGGGTCTATCTCGCGCACCCTACATGAAAGTGCGGGTTCAACCACTATCCGATCCCCTATTGACATTCCTTCTACCTCATCCCCCATCCCAACAATATCCCCGACGATTTCGTGTCCGAGGACAAAAGGTGTAGATGTGAAAGGTGAGAAATACGGACTTCCCTTCGCTGTGATTGTTGACAGGTCAGATCCACAGATTCCGCTGAGACGTATCTTTATTTTCACCCATTGCTGTGTTGGGAGTTGTGGTTCTTTCATCTCAACGAGGCGCACACTTGAAAGCGGAGATGTATAGAGACTTCCCCACTTTTTTCCAAGGTAACGCATTGCAAGATAACGCGGGATGCTTTTGGTGTAAAGGATAGCTTTCACTGTATATGTCTAACGTGCCTCATTCTGATAGTATTCCATCAAAATCTCAGCGACTTCGGGTCTTGAGATTTCGGGTGGTGGGTTTTCGCCTGCAGCGAGTATTTCACGGAGTTTTGTTCCAGAAATAGCGAAATAGTCGTCACCGTCATGTGGACAATCCTTCATCATGACGATCTGATTGCATTTTCTGCACCACGTTGTGAAATCGCCGCGAAAAATACCGATTTCCAGAGCATCATCAGGAATGGTGTCAAATATATCTTGTGCATCAAAGTCACCGTAATATTTTCCTGCCCCGGCGTGGTCTCGTCCGACAATGAAATGTGATGCCCCGCAATTCTGTCTGAAAACTGCATGTAAGAGTGCCTCACGCGGTCCGGCATACAGCATATCAAACCCGTAACCCGTTATGGAGACACTGTTTTTGGGAAAGTAGTGTTTAACCATTGTACGTATAGATGCATCACGGACTGCGGCGGGGATATCACCCGGTTTCAGTTTGCCGAGGAGCATGTGAATAAGGATGCCGTCTGCGTTGACCTGTTCCTGTGCTATCTTGCAGAGTGCTTCATGAGCCCGGTGCATTGGGTTTCGCGTTTGAAATGCGACTACATTTTTCCAACCACGCGATGTGATGTCTTCACGTATCTCTAAGGCTGTTCTGAAGGTGTCGGGAAAATCCTCTGGAAAGTATGAGTAATTTAAGACCTGTATCTGTCCAGAGATGATATTGTCCCCGGCATCTGCATAAGCAGGAACACCAGGATGTTCAGGGTCAGTTGTGCCGAAGGTTTTTTCTATGATATGGTGTTTCTGCTCTGAAGTAAGTGTCTCAATTGCCGAAACCTTCATCACTGCAAGCGGCGGATTACCATCAACATTTGGATCACGTAGCGCGATTCTTTCTGCGTTTTTCACAACGTCTGTTATCTGTTCCGAGTGAACCATGTTAAGTATAGGGACAGGCCAAAAAAGTCTGTTCGGAAGTTTCATATCAGAAGCAACACTTATTGCTTCTGCAATATTCATATAACCTGTAAGCGGTGTAAAGTATCCTGCTGCGAGCATAACGGCTGATGCAGCCGCACCTGAAGTGAGTAAAACTGATGGCAGTTGTTCCGCTTCCTTACGCAATTCAGCGCGTTGTGCATCATCCGCTACATAAAGCGGGGTTAAAGTTTCGGCTCCATGTGGTTTAATCATTTAATTCTCCTTGAAGTTACAAAGTTTCATCTGTTGCGATCTGTTCAACAATACACCCATTCCATACCCAGTGTGAATGTTTGGTACCAGTTTTTATGCGTTTCTTTGATGTATAGATTACTAAGATGAGATATCCATCATCTATATCCACAGTATCAACTTCTTCAACTCTTTCATTGTGCATGGGTACAATTAGTTTTTTAATAATGTGCTTGCCATTCGCTAACATATTGACTTCGTGTGTTGCACCTTCTGGGGTCTGAAATATGTTTGTTATGCGATATGTGCCATTGGGTAAATCCAATCTAAATGCTGCATCCTCTGTACCAAAGACCCCATCCCTTACAAGTGGTGGTTGGCTTTCATCCCCCAGAAACGTTTGTCTTGGTGAAATTCTCCAATTCCCCTTATTCAACGGATCCCTTGGATTCCATTCAGTATCCCATCCGTATTTTCCATCAATATACATTGTTTTTGGTGCAACGATATGGAAGTTGTCCTCTACTTCATGAGGATCAGCTTGCATGTCAAATCGGATTATTGGATAACCCTCCTCTGTTTGATCCCAGATACTGGTTATCGGTTCTTTAGTCGTTTTTCTTTGAAATAGTTTCAGATTTTTCGTTTCATGGATGATGTCGTAATTGGGTGTAAGGTCAGCAAAGAGTTCGGTTTCAGGATAGAACCAAGCGATCACATAATCGGCGCGAATATAATCTAAGGCGACACTGTCCTGATTGTTTCGGTTAACTGGAAAGTAGTAATAATTCGCTTCATAGTTTGCCATGTGTACTACGTCATCAGCGTAAACACCGTAGAACGCTGTAGAATGCACAAATGGTGTGACGTATTTTATGTCATTTTTCATTACGATTTTTTTCTCAGTTTTATCATAATGACCGTACAAGTGTTCAGATTTATGCCATCCCGCTGAACGATGTGTGAAGGTTGAATGCGGTTTAATCATCTTCGCACCGGACACAAGCTCGGCAATTTCGCCTGAGATTTGCCCATGGTGAAATGCTGTTAGCGCGCAGTGTGCTAATGTGAATATGATAAGTAGCGTTGTAATCGTATGACGTAGATACTTGTGCATATCAATAATCAACCACGGTGCCACCATCAGCAGAATATAGATATGGATTCGGTCATTTATCCATTCACCAGGACCATACCCCCACGGTGCCTTGATAAACATATAGGTAAAGACAATTGCTATTGCTAAGAATGCATCCGTCTTTTCTATCTTCTGTTTTCGGTAAATGCGATACCCTATTGAAATGAGTATTGCAGAACCTAAGATGACAAGTAAGAAATGATTGAGCGGGATATTCCAATCGGTGAAGTAAACGATTGACTTCACTCCCCAGAAGTAATCACTTATCCACTCCATCCCTCTATGACTCCCTTCCTGATGCCGTTTTATGCTCTGTAAGTAGTATTCCATCAGTACGAAATAGATCGGTATCATATAGAGTAGGAAGTAGAAGAACGGTTTGATCGTGAGTTTGAATTGGTTAAATACATCAGAGACAGGTCTGTTGCGAATACGCCACGTTTCAACAAGCGTTTCTGACCCCCATATACATGCTGCTGCGATTGACATCGCTAATACGACTAAACCGTAGGACACGATGTGTGACAGATAGGTGAGCAATAACAGCACATAAAGTATGCACAGATGTTTTACCTCCATGTAATCTTTGTGTTTCCACCAGAAACCGAAACTGAAAAAGAAGAATGCTATGCTGAGCGTAAAATTATAGAACCCCATGTAAAGTAGATAGTTGTATGCAAAAGGGAATCCGAGCCATGCAAATAGATACCTACCTTGTTTACCTCTGTGTATGGCATTTAGGAAATAGAAGAAGGAGATGGGAATCATCCCAATTGCAAAAGTCAAAAATACCTTCTCTGCTATGACAGGCGGAAATATGTAAAGCAGTGCTGCCAAGGAGATGTGGGACAACCAATTTGGGAAGATGGTTATATTGAGTTTCCACGCATCACGCATCTTGAAGTTTTCAGGTTGATTGTATTCCTTGAGCACCAATGCGTTATAGACATGACTTGCCCCGTCTTGAGATGGAAAGTAACCGAATATCCAGATTGGTAGTAGATGCAATAGCAACAACACAGCGAACAAGTGCTTCCAATTTAACTTTCTCCAATCAAACATAGTCTGCCCTCAAAATGTGTCGTCTATGGTTGTATGTTTTCCTCATAATAGAGGCAGTGTTGCGTGAATGGACACTGTTCACACAAGGGTTTTCTTGCATTACATATTCTTCTGCCAAAATAGATTAGGTTCATGTGGAATGGATAGGATTTTCCTTTGGGGACAATCTTTGGTAGTTCAGTATGCGCTTTGTCAGCACTGCAGTTCTGTGGGATTAACGCCAGTCGTTTTGAAATCCGTAGGATATGCGTATCAACCGGAAAGACTTCTCTACCACAAGCAAAGGCGAGTGTAACTGAGGCTGTCTTAATGCCGATGCCTTTGTGTTGGCAGAGTAATTCCAATGCGTCTTCAGTTTTCATGTCGTGAATGAATTCTAATGACAATTCACCGTGTTCTGCTTTGAGCCAAGAGAGAAAGTTTTTGATTGTTGTCGCTTTCTGATTACCTAAACCGACTATCTTGATTGATGCTTCTACTGCTTTCACATCTGCCTCTATGACATCTTCCCATGTTGGGAATTTGTCTATTAGGCGTGCATAACCTTTATCACGACTTACATCAGTCGTATTTTGAGATAGGATTGTCTCTATAAGACAATCCAAGACATCTCGATCACCATCCCGTTTTGGTGTGCCGAACATATTCTCAAGTGTATCTGATATAAACTCAGTTTTCTGTTGAATATCCATGTATCTTATACCATTTTTTTTTTGAATATTATATATCAGATTGTCAGAAAATATCAATTCAATTGTGCTATTATAGTCAACTATTGATTTAATGATACATTTTGACTTGTAGGAGGCCAGTTAACATATTTCTGGTCGATTCCCGACTGAACGGTTTGATAGTCGGGAATCGGAGTTCCCTCCTACAACTACTTTGTATTATTATTTTCAATGTTCACTATAAATTAGAATAGGAAGCGATACATCGGTTGATCAAGTGTGACGGCTAATAGGCTCCAGAAAGCCCCTATGACAAATTCACCTAATACGATTCCGAGAAAAAAGGGTATTGCTTTTCTATGCATCCGTATTCCGCCGTATTTCAGCACAAGCCACTTGAGTAACCATCCCACAAAAATGGAACCGATCATTGGGTTAATTGCCCAACTTCCTGAAATTGCATATCCTACGGGATGTAGATTCCACCATATAAACCGCATCCGCATCGCTGCCAGAATGAGGGTGATGACAAAACCGAATGATGCAAAACTTATGGCAGGCACATCAGGTGGTGCGGTATAGGTAAGCCATGATTCTAATCTTCCAAAGGATTCCCTTCCAAAACCTGGGCCTCCGCCCTCTGCGTAATACATAGAAAGAAATACCCAGAATGATCCGAGTGCCCCCAATACAGATGCTAACATCATGAGGATTGCAAATCTGGGAATGGGTATGTTTGCTCCTTCTGCGAGCTTGAAACCTTCAAGTTGATGCGGCATAGCGTGTGAACGATGTGCACGATTAAGAAAGTAGAGATAAGAGAAACCTGTTAGGTTCACAGCACCGATGCGTCGAATCCCCATCAATCTGGGTAACATTTCGTCTGGACCGATGAAGTGAAGATCGTGTACAGGTGAACCGAGTTCTGCACGTAACCGTGTAATTGCGATTGCTATTGCAAACCAGATTGCGAAATATAGTATGATTATCCAGAGACTCATCCCCATTTTTAGACAGAAACCTACAATAAAGCCGATACCACAAATCAGTGAAAACGAAATAAGTCGATATGAAATAGGGTCGTCTTTGCTTCTATCAGAATGAAACAGGTTTACAGCAATCTGTTTTAGGTAGCGTCTGCTCATCCAGATTGCGAGAACACATAACCCAAGATATTCACCATGTGACTGTTCTGCTTCATAAGGGAAACGTGGTAATCCGCGCCAACCTGCCATTGTTCCAATTAACCTTTCTACTCGCCATATTAACCAAAACGCCCAACATGAAAATGAGAGATCAAGTGGTATGAAAAACGAGAGACCCACCCCAAAAGGGAAAACACCAATTGGACTCCATCCTATACCACTCCAAGGTCGTTCTGTGAATATTCTGCGTAGGTCATATAATTTTCCACCTAAACTTGGAACGGCAGGAAACAGGAAATTCAACCCATTAATTATGTCAATCGACATACCAATTGCTAATCCTAACCACAACCAAGGTGATTTGAAGAATTTACCTTTCGGTGCAGTCATTTCATACGGGAGTTGAATTATGGGGTAACTCAGTCGTTCTGATTCAACCCACTGTTTACGAAAAATTAGACTCAAGCACAACATGACAAGGTGAACTGCAACAATAAAAAGTGTCCACCAGATAATTTTTGGTATCCATACAAGAAGGTTATGTGATTCGTAGATACTTGAAAATCCGTAGAAATATCCTTCAAGTGCACGTTTCTGACTGACAACTAACCATGAAGGTATGTGTAGATGAAATAGGTTTATCCAGTCATTTTCTGGTGTTGCAAACCAGTGCGCATGTCCAATCAGTGGCATCAGAACGAGAAACCTATCAACGCCTGCAAGTCCAGCACCGATTGAGATACAGGTGTAGATTACAAGTAGTTCTGCGCGGTTTAGTTCGAGAATACGACTAAAACGTCGTAATAATAAACCAATCCCTAATAATACCAAAATTGTGACAACCGCGTTGTAAAAGAGGGATACCTGCGTTGGACTGCCACCACCCCGTAGAATTGATGCAGCAACCCACCAACAGTTTAATGGGACGAGTATACAAATTAGAAGGATAGAGAATGGTCGGATTTTGAGAGTCTTATCTGAATTGATTTTGACGTGTTGCATAACTACTTGATATTTTACTACACAATCATGAGTTACACAACTTTCTTTACTTTTTAAATCTTCATTTGTAAAACAATCAGCAGATGTGCTATAATCAGATACGAAATTCAATTCAGACTAAAGTAAAAACATCTCTCAAACACGGGACTTTGATCTTCGTCAGAAATAGCCCATGAAATTAATGAAATTCTCAAGAAAAAAGCTTATCTTTCTAATTCTTGCGATATTAGTACTTGCCATCGTCCTGTTTGGCATCATCTATCATCAGACATCCCTGTGGAAACCTGAACAGAGTTTAATCACTTTACTTCCTGAGTCACCAATATGTTATCTGACGTTCAAGGACTTGAAAAGGACCATAAAGACATTTAATAATAGCGAATTTGGAAAACAGATTGCAAAAATGCCGATTCTAAGTTACATCAAAAAGCAACTTTGGTGGAGAGAATTAGTCTATCAAAAGCAATTTTGGGAATACGAAATGGGAGGAAGGCTGGATTTAGCAGCATTCAACGGACATTTCGGTAAAGAGGTGATTTTAGCACTGTACGAAAATGAAGGTGAAGTGTCATTTCTACTCATTACAGAAATCGGTGGCAAAGAAAAATTAGCAATAGAAGCAGTTACGGCAACAGAGGCAATTGATCCACGATACGAACGAATTCAGACAGAATATGAAAAATTTACGATTAACACAATTACGGGATTTCCTCTCGACTTCAGTTATACTTTCATCGGCAAGATCGGCATGCTAAGTCTGAATCCACTGCTATTGGCAGAAGTGATTGATATCTATGGTGGCAAGAAAAGTGATTTCCTCGCTAAACACTCGAAAAGAGAAGCAATTCAGGAGAGTTATGAAAACGATTCGAACACAGGGTATATTGATATTGCACAATTAACAAAATTGTTGAAGTCGCTTGAATTGAATATTGGTGAGATTATTGGACAAACCTCGTCTGCAACAGACACTACAAACTATCTTACTTTTGGAAATAGGAACGAAGATGGCACTATCATATCAAATATTAGAGTAGGCGACACGGGAAAATCTAATCATGCAATATATGATAAACAACATAAGCATGCATTCATACCTAACCAGACTGCTCTTGTCACCTATAATCCAGAACAGGATCTTGATGTGTTATGGGAGACTCTAAATGATTACTTACAGATAGATATTGAACCTACAAATAGTGGATTCTCTAATCTTATGGGACAAGAAATGACTTTAGAAATGATTTCAATTCGTAAAGAACAGTTCCTTAGATTACCGTCTTTTGTAATTCACATACCGATTAAGCGTGAAATTGAATTTATTGACGCAATTAATGAGCAGAAACAGAATGGGATATCTGTCGCTGGAAAATCCGTTGATTTTCTTCAACAGCAGACTTATGGTGGAATCAGCATACAACCAATTCGTCTACGACTGAATCTACTTTTATCTTTAACAGGAGCGTATGCAGTTGTTGACAACGATTTTTACTTCAGTACGACGATCTCTGGATTAGAGTCAGTACTGGATACAAGATTAGTCAATGGGTCTTCCTTGTCTGATGTTGTTTTCTCAAAAGATAAAGATGTCGTTCAGACGTATATACAACCGGAAGTTCTGATTCATGAAATAAAGAGATATTTGCCGACAATATCACTCTTAGTTTCACTTTCTGGACAGAAGATGGATTCTAAGATGACCGATCATATTAGACAAAACCTGTTTCCGTTGGAGTCACTGGGACCGATTGCTATAGATGTACAGAACAGCGAAAAGGGTGTAGATACCGAGATAAGGATTAAATTTGAAAAGTAGATGATTGCAGATAGGGATAAGAAATATATGATGCAGAAAACTGATATTGAACGTTTAACTCTATATGAGGTATGTGATACAATCCTTTCAACTTTCAGAGTGCTAACAGATACATCTTATGAGGATTCAGTTGTTAATTAGGTAATACGCGGGCGGGGAAACCCTTGTTGATTAGTTAATAAGCGAGCGAGGGAAAGGTAATATGCGGGCGGGGAAACGGTAACAAACGGGCTGGGAAACCCAGCCCCTACAAGCATTTTTATGGGTTGGATTACCTCCAATATTTATTTAATCTTCATATAATGTATCTCACGATTCTTAAGGAAGGGAGGTGGACAAGATGAAAGAGAATAACAAAGCGAATAAGACGCAGAATGATGAAAATGGTGTAGACGCAGTGATCTCCAATTCTGATGAAAACAGTGTAGATCCAGTTGCGACCAGTCCATCAATTCAACAGCAATTCAATGAACTAAAGAGTCAATATCTTAGTGAACGTTCGAATTCCATGAATCGCTTGCTGATGTTTATAGGGATAGTGCTACTTTTCTTTACAATACTTATTCCTATTGGAACGGGTATTGCTGCTTATTTTGTGTATCAGAAATACAGTGAACTACAATCCCAATTGGTAACGCAGGTTAATGAAACAAAGCGGCATGCTTCAGAGGCAGAGAAGTCTGCAAATGATGCAAAAAAATACGCAAGTGAAATAACAGCATATCAAAAAACAATAAGAGGTATAATTTCAAAATTAACGAGCAAAGATTTCAAGAATCCTGACAAGATAGAAATACTAAAAACCTCATACCAAGATCTCCTAAAAATGTCCACATTAACTGCCGAAGACCGTGCAATAATGGAGGCGTATGAACTCCAGAATGAAGGTAAATATACCGAGGCAATTGCGAAATGGCAGTCCATCGTAAATGCAAAGGATGTCAACCCAGAACTTATCGCGCATGCGTTTTTCTCGATTGGATTTCTCCATACAGAACAACAAGAAAATGATCAAGCCATCTCTGCATATACTCAGGCTATAACGTTATATCCCGAATTTTCAGAAGCATTTAATAGTCGTGGTCTGCTGAAAACTATTCTTGAAGATTATGATGCTGCTATTTTAGATTTTGATGAAGCCATCCGTTTGAAGCCAGACTTTGCTGAGGCATGGTACAATCGGGCAAATGCAAAGCGGACATTAAAAAATCATGAGGATGCTATTGCTGATTATGATGAAGCCATCCGTCTATCACCAGATTTTGCGGGTGTATATCACTATCGTGGTGTATCAAAGCGTGCACTCGGTCAACATCAAGAAGCAATCGCTGATTTTGATGAAGCGATTCGCCTACGACCGGATTATACGGATGCTTATGTTAACCGAGGTTCAGCAAAACGTGCAATCGGTATGCCTGGGGAAGCAAAGAAGGATTTTGATAAAGCACAAGAACTGTCAAAACAGCAGTGAGACCTGGCTTCATCATTCAAAGATTATCCCATTTTCCATAGAGTTCGTTTATTTACGTCTTGAGAGATATGCAGATAATGCATGGTCAAAGGGTGTAGTTGTATCCATCTGCACATAGTCGATTTGACTTGCCCCACAGCCGCGTCGGTAACTTTGGATAAACTCGTTCAGCTTTTCAAGATATGCTGATTTCAGTGAGTCGGCTTGTGTAGATAGCGTTTGTCCAGTTTCCATATCACGGAAAATAACAGAACCCTTATAGGGAAATGTCATCTCTGCATGGTCAAGTAGATGAAGGACAATCACCTCATGTTTCTGATGACGTAGGTGCTTGAGAGCTGATATAACCTGTGATGGTTCATCAAGCAGGTCAGAGATAACAATGACTAATCCGCGTCTGACAATCCTTTTGGCAAGTTCATGGAAAAGACTGCTTAATTCAGTTTCCTCACCTGGTGTTGCATTTTCTAATGCATTCATGATAGCGCGTAAATGTGTTGCAGCACCTCTTGGTGGAATGTATTGTGTGATATCGGTATCAAAGAGTGCTAATCCGACAGAATCTCTCTGCTTCAACATGAGATACGTCAGTGTTGCTGCAAGATAACATCCATATTCAAATTTCGTTAGGTTATTATCATTGTGCTTGTAGTTCATGGATGCGCTTGTGTCCAACAAGATATAGGCGCGTAGGTTCGTTTCTTCTTCAAATTTCTTAACATAGAATCTATCGGATTTTCCGTAGACTTTCCAATCAATATAACGAATTTCATCCCCTGGCATGTATTGTCTATGTTCAGCGAATTCAACACTGAATCCTTGGTAAGGACTTTTGTGTAATCCAGTGACAAACCCCTCCACGACAAGTCGAGCAACAAGTTCCATACCACCGATACGAGACAACGCAACTGGGTCAAGATATTTGTGTATTGTTTGCATTTTTTCTGAAGGTATTGCTTGAACAGATTTTAGGATAAAGTATAGCAGATATTGCACGATGAATCAAGTGATATCTGTTTATTTTAAATGTTTGCGATTGTGAAAAACAACAACATAATTAGCTAAGAATTGAAT
>VXOP01000223.1 GCA_009839975.1 Candidatus Poribacteria bacterium | reverse complement strand
ATAACATATGAGGAGTAAATTTTGTTAATATGTGAGTTTAATTTGAATCTTCTTTCTACCACTCTTACATTTCTACAGAGACAAGTTCTAACATCACGACTAATTTTTGGAATCGCTATTTTATCACTGTTTGCTCTGTCAATAAACAGTGCTGAAGCGAGACCTGAATTTGCAGCAGAATTAGACAAAGACTGCACTTTTTGCCACATTGACCCGGCTGGTGGGGGACCCAGAAATCGGATAGGTGAGATATTTGAGGAGAATTATTTTGAATTCCCTGAAGATTTTGATCCTGATGCTGTTTCTGAAGAGGTAAAAGATGCCATCAAACAGTTCACAACATCGTTAGAGTTGCAGACAGCATTCATGAATACGATGCATTCGGACACAAGCGAAGGTACGGTAGCAAACTGTAGCTCATGTCATACATCTGTAGATAGGTTTCTGTTGATGCAGGCAGAGGCAACATTCAATGCACAAGCCTCAGAACGAATCATGCTTACATTTTCTAACAACTTAGGTACTACACTGAACGCTTTCGCGACTGTAGACGCAATTCCGAAACATCTCTACTTCAAAGTAGGACAATTTCGTTTGCCGTTTGGCATAAAGCAGAAAGATCATAATATCCTTGTCAGAGAAGGCTATAATCTCGGTTCAAACAAACGTGATGTAGGACTTGGAATGGGTGGAAATGCGGGGAGAGTGTTTTACAATGCAGCATTCTTTAACACCGATAATGCCAAGGCACAAGGATTACTTGGGACAGTGGGAGGACAAATCGGTCCTATTCGCGCAGGTGTCTCCTGTATCTATGAAAAGCCAGGGGAAAATTGGGAACGGCTTATCAGCACATTTATTACTGCCTCTTACAGAGGATTAAGTTTAGAAGGGGAATTCAACTTTAAAGACACGCAATCTTCTACCTCCTTTGATATGGATGAGGTCGATTCTAAAGGTTATTATGTGGGTGCAAAATATCGCATTATTCCACAATTAACTGTGGCAAGTAGATATGGACTCTTCGATCCTGATAGAACTGTCTTGGGAGATGCAAGTAGACGTATCACACTCATCACACAATATAACTTTATGGAAAATGGCGCGATCTCCTTGTTCTATTGGGCAAATTTACCGAATGCAGACAGAAAACCGGATGACGAGATCAACAACAAGAGTATGTTAAGACAACTCAAAGGGTATGATCAATTCATTTTGATGTCGCGATTCTGGTTTTAAATTAGATATGTGTCTTTTTTTACACATGCTTTTATGTTTTCCAATTCCTTCCAACGAATATACATTCAGCGATAACTTGTATGCGATTATTGCATAAAGGTTGTTCTGAATGTATCTACAAGTCAAAGTAGACATGGCTGCTTCTCGATTATCACTTCCTTAAGTCGCGATAACATGAATTTTGGCACGGAAATTGCTATAACAATGCTCAAAGTGCAATTATATTTAGGAGTGCAATTATTTTAGGAGGTCGGAAAAATGGCTAACTTAAAAAAAATCTTCTCTATAGAATCCAACAAGTTATTAATAGGTATTGTTGCAGTACTTTCACTGCTTGTTTTAATTATCGGTTCGCTTTATATTCATAGTCTTATATCAGGCGAAAGGACGCGTGTCACTGTAAAATCCTTTGAACCTAAAGGAGAAAAGGTGCCGCTATGGGCGGATTTCACGATAACATTTTCAGAACCCATCGTTGATAATTCTGTAATTAACACAGAATTACCCAAACGTGTAATCCAATTTACACCGACTGTTAAAGGTGTTGCACGTTGGATAACCACTGATACTATTCGCTTCTTCTTAGATTCAGCATTATCTCCCTCCGCCAATTACACCGTTGAACTTTCACCAAAATTGCACCAGAGCTCTCACGGTTTTGTTATTACCGGTGACAGAAAATTCACATTTTCAACGGAGACCTTTAATATACAGAGTAAAAACTTGGAATTTAAGTATACAAAAACTGACGCAAAGGCAGTCGGAAAACTCACATTTAACTATCCAGTCAATGTTGCTGATCTGCGCGCGAATATGTCAGCACGACTCCAAGAAGATTTAGATATACCATTTACGCTAAACCCCCAAAATGGAATCGTAAGAGAGATACAAATAGAAACTGAAAAGATTCCACGACTCATCGGAGACCAAACCCTTAAGTTCAAAATAGAGAAAGGATTCAAACCCACAGGTGGACAAATCGGATTGAAGAATCCTTATGTGAGAACACTTACCTTAACAGGACGCGAGACACTCGGTGTGACCTATGCCAATGTTCATGAAGGGTCAGGAAGGCCCTATTTCGCAGTCCGCTTTAGTTCACGTATTCCAACTGATACAGTGGATCCTTATGTTCAGATTAATCCCGAAATCGAAGCACAGATTCTTACACGTTACGGACAGGTAGAAATACACGGTAATTTTGAACGACGTACCAGATACGAACTCACCATTCAGCAAGGTTTGACTGCTATAGACGGTTCTGTACTAAAGAAACCTTATACTGTCCAGCTCGCAATTCCAGATGTTCCACCACAGGTGCGTTTTGTCGGCAGTGGGTTCTTTCTCACCAGAAATCAGAATATGAATCTCGGTTTAGCGACAATAAACGTAAATAAGGTATCCCTTCAAATAGAAAAGATTTTCGGTAATAATCTTGTTTATGCTGCCAAACAAAACAACTGGAGCAATTGGACATATAATTTAGGTAAGCATATTCATTCGGAAACGTTCAACATTTCCTCAAAGTTGAACGATGAAGTCCAAAACTATATTAATCTGGGACAATATTTGGATGATAACCGTATCGGTATTTTCAAAGTTTTTGCCCGAGCCCCAAATAGTTATCGAGCCCGTGCTACGCAATGGGTGATGCTAACGGATCTTGGGATTATTTCTAAACAGACAGGAGACGAATTATGGGTCTGGATTAATTCGCTTGCAACGACCAGACCTGTTGCAAGAGCAAACGTTAGGTTGGTAAGTGATAACAATCAGACACTCCTTTCTGGACAGACGAATTGGGAAGGTTTCATTAAGTTCACCTCCGTTGCCCAGAAAACCGAAGGATTTACACCTTTTATGTTAATAGCAGAAAAGGGTAAAGACCTCTCCTTTATTCAATTAAACCGGCATCAACTTTCTACGGGTGACTTCAATGTTGGCGGTTCTCCCTATTTGGATTCAGGATATGACGCGTTCCTTTATACAAGCAGAGGCGTCTACCGCCCCGGTGAAAAAGTTGATCTTGCAGCGGTTGTTCGTGGAAAACAGAACATTACGCCTCCTACATTACCTGTCAATATTGATATTTTAGCACCAGATGGCAGAATAATAAATGAGTTTCGTAAAACGACGGATAGACGCGGTGGATGTGAGATTACGGTACCACTCACTGCGTATGCTCAGACCGGTAATTACATTGCCAAGATGAGTGTTGCTGGCAAAGAAATTGGTCGGAGAGGTTTTCAGGTTGAGGAATTCATGCCTGACCGAATGAAGGTGAATATCGCAACAAATAAGAACGAATATGACTTAGCGGAAGAGGTTAGCATGGATGTTTCCGCAGTTAATCTGTTTGGTCCACCCGCTGCGAACCGTAAAGTTACCGCTTCTTATGTACTTGAATCTGTACCTTATGTGCCAACAGAGAAATGGAATTCATTTCATTTTTCCAGTTCTATTCCATTCGAAAAACAACGTATCACTTTGGGAGACTCAAAGACTGATGCTGAAGGGATAGCACAGTATAAATTCAAGTTACCTGAGAGAGTCAAATCGCCATCGCAGTTAAGTGGCATTCTAACTGCATCTGTGAACGAACCGGGTGGCAGAGCTGTTTCTGCTTCATATCGTGTCACTATTCATCCATATTCACACTATGTTGGCATCAGACGATCAAATACAAGAGCTGTCAAACCTAATGAAAATGTGAATATAGAATACATTTCACTGGATAAAACTGGCAATATTGCTTCAGAACGTGCCCTAACACTCACAGTTCACAAAGTGCATTGGAATTCTATCCTGCGCCGAAACGCGCGCGGACGATATGTGTATGTCTCGGATAAGCAATTAACGAAATTAGAGACCCATCAGGTTACTACAACAGAAGAAATCGGAATATTCCAATATACACCTACTGAATATGGTGAATACCGTATCTATTTAGAAGATGTAGAATCTGGCGCGAAGACTGAACTCAAAATAGAGACTTATGGTTGGGGCAGTGTGCCAGTGTCAATGGAGAATCCAACACTGCTTGAAATGACATTAGACAAAAAGGCGTATCAACCCGGTGAAACAGCAAAAGTAAACATCAAAGCACCTTTCGCTGGTAAACTCTTATTGACAATTGAACGGGAAAAGATCATAAGCTACCGTACCGTTAGACTAACTGGCAACACTGCGAGTCTGGATATTCCTGTTAAATCAAGCTATAGACCAAATGTATTCATATCTGGAACACTCATTCGTTCAACGAAAGCACTAAAAGAACATTCACCTGCACGTGCTTACGGCGTAATCCCACTAAAGTTAGATACTGAACCCAACCGCTTCAGTGTAGAAATAGATGCCCCTGAAGAGATACGGCCAAATACAGATTTAACTGTCAAATTTCGTGTGAATGGGACACATAGTCCATACTCACATGTTACAATCGCTGCCGTTGACGAAGGCATACTCCAGTTAACCAATTTCAGTGTTCCCGATCCGCACAGTTACTTCTATCGTCAACGGGGATTGAAAACGGGTTCGTATGATCTCTATTCAGCTATATTACCCGAACTGGAAGCAGGACAAGGAGATTCCAGCATTGGTGGTGATGCCGCTGAAAGCTTAGATGGACGGTCAAAACGACTTAACGCATCAAGCGTCATGCGCGTCAAACCTGTGTCACTCTGGTCAGGGATTATCAAGACGGACCGTTACGGGAACGGCACAGCGAGTTTTCATATACCACAATTTAACGGTACATTGAGATTGATGGCTGTTGCATTCTCAAATACCAACTTCGGCTCTGCAGAGCAATTCACGAGAGTTGTGGAACCCATTGTATTGACACCAACATTTCCCCGATTCCTTTCTGGTGGCGACCATATCCAATTTCCTGTCAGTGTTCACAACGGCACGGGTAGTGATGGAGAATTTGCGGTAGAGATACAAGCGGCGGGTGATGTGCAATTCATCTCTAACGATATAGAGGTAGAGAACCAAATTAAGAACAATAGGTTGCGTAAAAATATCCAGATCGCTGCGGATGAAGAAGTGCAACTGTTGTTCGAACTGCTTGCCCTTGACTCAATAGGTAAAGCATCCTTTGAAGTAACTGCTTCAGGGAACGATGAAAATACACAGATGTCTGTAGAACTGCCGCTTCGATCTGCTGCGCCACCCATCACTGAGACAGGAAACGGTATGATTACTGCAGAAGAACCTGCAGAGATCATATTCCCTTCAAACCTAATACCGAATTCCTCCGACTTTACACTGACGGTATCACCTTTTCCCGCAATTGGGTTCGCGGGTGGACTACGTTATCTGATCAAATATCCGTATGGGTGCCTTGAACAGACGACAAGTAAAGTTTTTCCTCTGCTCTATTTTAGTGATATAGCAGAGACTGTTGATCCCGAACTCGCATTGGACGAAAACGTTGATTACTTTCTAACCCAAGGAATCGCAAAACTTGAAGGTATGCTCACATCTCAGAATCACTTCTCATATTGGCCAGGGGGTCATTACATCAACCACTGGAGCAGTGTCTATGCTTCTCACTTTCTGATTGAAGCGCGCAAAGCCGGTTACGAAGTCTCTGATCGTGTCTATGATGGACTGATTGAAGGACTAAAGCAACAGGCAAAAGAAATTTCAGGCACACAAAAGTCTGTTAATGATTCCAATAGATACAAAACGCAACGTGGCGTATATGCTTGTTATGTCTTAGCGGCAGCTGGACATCCAGAAAAAGGCGTCATGCACTACCTTAAGAATAACCTACTGAGTGGACTTTCAGAGTATAGTCAGTTCCAATTGGCTGGTGCTTTCGCTCTGAGTGGTGAATTAGAAACTGCACTTTCAATGTTGCCTGCTTCTGTCTCGGATCAGACTAACGGAAGTCGTGATACCGGTAGAAACTTCGATTCTCCAGTACGTTCACAGGCAATTATGCTTGACGTATTGTCAGAAGTCAACGAAAATCACCCATCTATTCCCATGCTTGTTAGTAATCTCAGCAAAGCAGCATCTAAAAGAAATAGATGGGGTACGACACAAGAGAACGCATTTGCCTTCCTTGCACTCGGGAAAATCATGAAAAAGCAGATGGATGGGAACTACACCGGAAGTGTTACACTAAACGGTGAACATCTTGCTGATTTCGATTCTACGACACCATCGTTTCGTTTGGATGATATCGATTGGGATGGGGCACAAGTTAAGATCGCTATTGATGGTACAGGGAACTGTTACTATTATTGGTCAGCATTCGGCATAAGACGGGACTCACATATTGAAGAGTATGATCGCGATATAGAGGTCCGGCGACGTTATCTCAATCAAGAGGGAATCCCTTATGAAAACGAATTCCAGCACGGCGACATGATAATCGCTGAAGTTACAGTCAAAGCACTTACATCAAACCTTGAGAATGTCGTAGTCGTTGACATGCTTCCCGCTGGATTTGAAATTGAGAATGCAAGGTTAGCATCACGTGCAGGCATACCTTGGTTGAAATCACAAGACTTTAATCCCGATTATGTGGACATTCGGGACGATAGGTTAATATTCTTCGGTACATTCCCACGACAGAGACAACGCAAATTTCACTATGCGCTTAGAGCAGTAACCCGTGGAAACTTTACCTTACCACCAGTTTCTGCGGAAGCCATGTATGACCCAGTGAAGTCATCCGTTGCAGGTAGTGGTAATATAAGAGTTGGAGAGTAGTCAGTAATTCCAGTACACAAGTTTGTTCTATGCCCAAACTCATAGGGCAATATGTGAAAGAGATGGAGGGTTTTTTCCTCTTCCCTCCGTTTCTTCCGCTAACATACTAAGCATGAAACTGATAAAACCCATATTATCTCTTTTGAAAAAACTTCAGAACACCAGAATCGTTAGATTCTTGTTGAGAAGATGGTATATTGTCGCAATACCCATAACACCTTTCCTGTTATTTCTTATTACCAATTGGTGTTTTCCGCTTCCGATAGAAAAACTGCAACCTTCACCATCAACAGTTATACTTGATAGAAACGGTGAGTGGCTGCGTGCGTTCACATCACCTGACGAAATGTGGAGATTTCCCGAGACCTCTCTTGATGAAATATCACCGCTATTTCAATCCGCTATGCTAACGTATGAGGACAAATACTTCTACCATCATTGGGGTGTCAATCCCGTTTCACTATTCAATGCAACCATTGACAATATCAGATCGGGTAAAGTCGTGCGGGGTGGTTCAACTATCACCATGCAATTAGCAAGACTTATGGAGCCGAAAGACCGCACGATACCGAATAAAATCATAGAGATGTTCCGTGCACTTCAACTTGAATTGACATTCACAAAAACCGAAATACTGACCCACTACTTCAATATGTTACCTTACGGTGGGAACATTGTCGGTTCAGGTGCAGCTGCCCGCCTCTACTTTAACAAGCCGCAAAGTGCACTCAGCCTGGGAGAAGCAGCACTATTAGCTGCGATACCAAACTCCCCAGAATATCTGCGTCCTGATCGTTATCCTGACAGTGCTCTTAAAGCGCGAGAGAAGGTCTTATACCGTATGGTAGATGCAGGTAAAATATCAAAGCAACGACTTCAAGAAGCACTAAAAGAACCGATTCCAAAAACCCGATATACATTACCGTTCAAAGCACCGCATCTATCACGGCTTCTTGTAAAGGAACACCCCTCCTTAGCATCCATATCTGCAAAAGACTATAAGATTCCCACGACAGTAGATATGCATTATCAGGACACTGCTGAACGAATTCTACGTGAAAGTTTGCGTCCATTACAGATGCAGGGTATATCTACAGGTGCTGTCGTTATCATGGATACACAGAGTCGTGAAGTACTTGCTATGGTCGGTTCTCACGACTTTTTTGACAAATCTGCACAAGGACAAGTCAACGGCACGCTTGCAGTGCGATCCCCAGGATCAACACTCAAACCTTTTGTCTACGCACTCGCCATAGATAGGGGAACTATAACCCCAAAAACAATTCTGTATGATGTACCCGTAGACTATGTAGGGTATTCTCCCGTGAACTTTGATGGAAAATTCACAGGATATTTAACTGCTGAAGAAGCGTTAGCACGTTCTCTTAATGTTCCCGCTGTCAACCTCTATGCACAGATGGGACAGAGTCAACTATACGGCTTCCTAAAACAGGCAGGTATCACGACATTCTCTGATCAAGAGGACTATGGACTTTCACTTATTCTGGGTGGATGTGGTGTCAATTTACTTGAACTCACGAATCTGTATGCAGGTTTAGCAAATATGGGTGAATTCGCTCCATACCAGTTAGTTGGAAACGTTGACGCAGAGAACAAAACAAAGAAAAAGAAAGGTACATCGTTTTCAACAGCGACACGATTGCTAAGACCCGAAAGCAGTTGGATCATCACCGAAATGCTCACAACACTTGTCCGGCCAGATTATCCTGAGGCATTTGAGCAGACAGGAACGATGCCAAAGGTCGCCTGGAAGACTGGAACATCTTACGGTCATAGAGATGCTTGGAGTATCGGTTATTCACCAGAACTCACCATAGGTGTATGGGTTGGAAACTTCAATGGCACAGGTTCGCCACTGCTCAGTGGATCTCAAGCAGCTGCACCTATCCTTTTCAATCTATTCACTACCCTATCTGGAGAAAAAACAGTGCATTGGTATAACAGACCCCCACAATTAAAGACGCGTCTTGTCTGTGCATTGTCAGGTCTACCCGTTTCAAAGCACTGTCCAACTTCAACGATAGATTTTTATATACCCGGTGTCTCTTCCGTGGGCGAATGTCACATACACAAAAGCATTCAGATTGATACAGTAACAGGTGAGCGACTCTGTTCAGCATGTCGCACAGGAAAAGAGTTTCGTACTGAAACTATTGCGATATTCCCCGCAGAAGTGGCAACATGGCTAAGTGGGAACGGATTCGGCATCTCAAAATTACCAAAACACAATGAGGACTGCACCCGTCTCCTTGCAGGTACGCGTCCTGTCATTCTTTCCCCCGCGCGGGATGCAGTATATCATATCCGCCCTAACATTCCAATCACGCATCAAAAGATACGTTTAGCAGCATCAGTCTCTGGTGATACGCAAGATATTTTTTGGTTTCTCAACGGTGATCTCATCTTCAGTGGTCAGGCAGTAGAACCATCCTTCCTAACACCTATCGCTGGCAAGCATGAGTTAACCTGTATTGATGGTGCTGGTAGGTCAACAAGCCTTTCTCTAACGATAGAACAATAGAATCTTTAGATTATTCCATTTTATGATGAAATCTATAATTACTTGCACACAATTGTAGCGCAAACTTTTAGTTTGCGTACACTACTGCACAAACTAAAAGTTTGTGCTACAGCACAGTCCAATCTTTCGGTTTATGTCCCACGAACCAAAAGTGTGCATATTATTTTCATTTCACTATAAAACCGATCTTTTAAACACCTACCCTGTTTATGATCACTCTCCTGAAAACTATAGAATAGATAACCGTTTTGTGCTAAACTATTGGATAGTTATGAAACCGAGGAACCAAACATGAGACCATCGCGTATCATCTTCATACTATCCACAGTCATTTTCGCCATCATTGCTGTCACCGTTTTCCTGCGGTTGATGGCAAATAAGAACTCCACAGAAATATTCCAAATACCAAAAAACACTGAATATCCTCGTTGGGAATTGCCTGATGAAGCGAAAATGCGTTTGGGTAAAGGCAGAATAAACACCATCAAGTTCTCAGCTGATGGCAACCGGTTTGCAGTCGCGACATCTATTGGCGTGTGGATATACGATGCACAGTCTGGTAGCATCATATCAATGCTAAAAGGAGAAAGACAGGATATCCTTGACGTTGCTTTTTCAAAGGATGGAAATAACGTACTCGGTGCCAATACATCTGGACAGATTCTGAAATGGCACGCTGAAAATGGGGAATTAATATCTACTCTCAGCAATGAAAAAGCAATACATTTAACCTCAGCAGTTTTTGATGCGGATGGATCGAAGGTCTACGGTGTTGGTAGAGTACGAGACGAGAAGCTCTATGTCTGGGAACTTAATGACGACCTGAACCCCCATGTGCTTGTACCTATTTTTACAGAAATAAAATTGGATGTAGAATTTATAGGAGGGTACGGCAAAATCATCACTATTTCACCCGATGGACGTTTTCTTGCTACGCCACGGCAGGAAGACCATAACGAGTATTTCCCGATTCACATATTTGATGCACATACAAGTAAGCTTCTTTTTGAGCGATCAGCACAGTCAAATGAAGGGGTAAATGCATTAACATTTTCTCACGATAGTAAGACATTAGCCTGCGCTTCAGATGCAATCTATCTATGGGATACTGATGTAACAGAGGTTAAAGCAACATTCAAAGCACTGGACACAAGTGTCTATGCCTTAACTTTTTCACCCAATGGTAAACTCCTCGTCAGTGGATGTTCCGATGGAAGTATCCATCTATGGAATGCTACTGCACAACAGGAAGGACTCGGTGGGACAATTGGACAATATCTGCCAACGTTAAAGCTAAAAGGACATAAAGAAAAAGTCAATAAATTAGTCTTCTCACCAGATGGAAAAACCCTTCTTTCTGGTAGCGATGATGGAACAATCAGAGCATGGGATACTACCACTGGTGGAATACTATACACATGTCCAGGACACATGCAGGGAATTAGACATTTGGCAGCATCTGAACAGACGAGTATCCTAACCAGTGTGGATTCTTACCCTACAATTGTACGATTATGGGATATCAAGAAGGGTCACCAACTTTCTGCCTCCTATTTTGGATTTACTTCTTCTGGTACAATCTCACCTAACGCTACAACAATATCATTAGATGATCCTTCAGATAGAAAGTTAAGATTGTGGGATATACAGAACAGAGGTTATCGGTCCTACTTGAAAGGACATGGTTATCCATCAAAGTTCTTTCTGTATACGACAATAGCATTCTCTAAGGATGAAAAGAGGTTAGCAACTTCCCCATCCAGAGGACCACTTGGTGAAATACATATATGGCATATCGGGAGTCAGTCTAATTCTATCTTTAGTAGATATTTATTCAACGCAAAAACTATTCGTCCAAAACACACACTGATAGGACATCGGGGAGTAGTCCGTTCTTTGGTTTTTTCACCTGATGGAAAAACACTTGTTAGTAGTGGGGATGGTAACAGAATCAACCTTTGGGATATGGAGACATTACGCATACGACAGAAATTCGTGGTAGGCAGAAATCGCAGCCGATCAGTTACATTCTCGTCAAATGGTAAAATGCTTGCCAGCAGAGGAACTGAAAAAATCTACTGTTGGGAAGCTACAACAGGCAAACAGATCAGTGAATTTCCAAGAATGACTGGATCGTTCATGTCAATACAATTCTGTCCGGATGACAGTATCCTTGTAAGTGGAATTAATACTGGAGAAGTGCAATTGTGGGATATTTCCTCAGGAAACTTCTTGTCAACACACAAAGGTCATACACGATATATTAATGATTTACGGTTCTTAGAGAACGGAAAAACCTTAGCCACTGCAAGCGCAGATGGCACTATCCTCCTTTGGAATTGGGAAAAGATGAAAACGGTAATAAAATAGTTGTCGCTATTCTAATAGGACTGTGGTTATGTATACTGTTAATCATACACGCATTCTGTAAGAGGGAACTCCGATTCCCGACTGAACGTTTGATAGTCGGGAATCGGCCAGAAATATGTTAAATGGCCTCCTACAGAAAAGAGAGTCTAATAAATCGCAAATTCTACTATATACAGGAAATAATACGTATGAAAGTTTTTCGTCACCCCCTTGCGATAATGTATCTTATTTTTATCGTTCTGGTAGTTGCTGGACTCATATTCTTGTTTAACGTATTTGATCTATTCGTTCGAGATTCAACGGTAGTGATACCAAAGCCTGCTAGTACAGATTATACCCGATGGGAGTTACCAAAAGGTGCAAAAGCACGTCTGGGTAAAGGACAGATCCGCGACATCAAGTTTGCTCCAGATGGCACGCGGTTTGCTGTGGCAACCACTATCGGGGTATGGATGTATGATGCGAAGACTGGGGCAGAAATCTCACTCTTGTCAGGAGATAGGCATGATTACAACGGTATAGCATTTTCTTATGATGGAAGCACACTCTCAGGGGTCAATGCAGATGGAGAAATATCGCGATGGGATGTGAGCATAGGTGAACTTCACACAATGCTCAAAAGTGATACAGTCGGATACTTATACAAAGTAGATTTCTCAGAAGATAGCACAAAACTTGCCATCGTAAGTATTCACAATGATATTGAAAAGATTAATGTATGGAACCTTGACAAAGGAAATTCACCGACTTTTACAAATTTAGATGTGGGTAAGGAAGATGGACTGAGTCCAACTATTGCACTTTCCCCAGATAACCGTTTTTTGGCTACCTCAAAAGAAGAAAAAGCGGATAGATATCCAATTCATGTTTGGAATACAGATTCTGGAGAACGACTGTTCACATTGGAAAGAGACGAACATAGTAGAACCAAAGTTTTAGCGTTCTCACCTGATGGAAAAACATTGGTGAGTTGTGATTACGATACTATTTTCTTGTGGGACCTTCACACCAAAACGGTTCGTACGACATTCAAAACTGATTGGGGATTAAGCGCGTTAGCATTTTCACCGAATGGTAAACTCCTTGCAAGTGGAGATGATGATGGGTTGGTCATCCTGTGGAACGCTACTGTTCAACAGAAAGGATTTGCAGGAAAAATAGGTCAAAACCTATCGAGCTTGAAGCTTAAAAAGCACAGAGAGGAGATAGTATCTATGGCATTCTCGCCAGATGGGAAGATGCTGCTTTCAGGGAGTAAGGATGGTACAATTCGGGCATGGGACACGACCACGGGTCAGCAGCATTATATATGTCCGGGACATGTAAGCGAAGTATCAGATATAGCAGTTTCCGCAGAAGATAACACGCTAATAAGTCTACATACGCAAGAAAATAAACTGATAAAATGGGACATCACTACAGGTCATCCATTTTCAAGTACCTTTTTCACCTTAAAGGGTCCTGAGACAATCTCACAAAATGCAAATAAGTTTGTTGTGAACACATTCGGTTTTAAACATAGAATACAGTTGTGGGATACTGCGAAGATTCGCCTTAAATACAACTTGAATGGACATGGATACCCATCAGAATTTTGGAGATTAGTTAACGCTTTTTCACCAGATGAAAACATGGTAGCTGTCACAACTTCAAGGTATCAAACTGGCACAATTTATTTATGGGATATTGCAAATCCATCAAAGTCGCTTTTGGGAAGAATCTTTAATCCCAAATCAATACAACCGAAATATACGTTTCAAGGTAACCAACAAGAAGTGACAGCATTAGCATTTTCACCAGATGGAAAGATACTCGCAAGCAGCGGAGAGGGTCTTGATATAAACTTATGGAATACAGAGTCAGGTAGTAAACTTTTGACGTTGACAGGAGATCGAAGTTCCATTGATAATCTGGTATTCTCACCGGATGGAAATATGCTTGCTAGCGCATACTATTCAACGGTCTATCTATGGGATTTGACAGATTTAACAACTGGCAACCTTGTAAGAAAGATCGAAACGCACAGTGGTGCCCAAACATTACTGTTTTCACCAGATGGGAGGCACCTTGTGAGTGGCGGATGGGATGGCAAGATTCGACTGATAGACTCGGACAGTGGACAAGTTCTTTCTACACACACAGGACATGCGGATGGGATTTCAAGGAAAATTAGCAAGTTGGTATTCTTGGAAGATGGGAAAACCTTAGCCAGTGCATGTGAAGATGGTACAATCCTTCTATGGGATTGGGATAGAATCACAAATAGAGATAGGTAGTTTCTTCATTTCTGAAAAACTGCTATCACCAGACATCCCCATCCAGCGATAAACGCCAGACCCCCAATAGGCGTAATAGCACCCAGCCAACGCACATCTGTCAAACTCAAGATATAGAGACTACCGGAAAAGATAAATATTCCTGCGAAGAAACACCACCCCGCAGTTGTCGTCAACACGTGCTGCCATTGAGAAAGTGCCCACGCAACTATAATTAATCCTATGCCGTGATACATCTGATATCGCACACCGACCTCAAAAATATCTAACATTTCCGGTGTTATTTTCTTTTTCAATGTGTGTGCACCAAAAGCACCGAACAAGACACCGAGTAGACTGAAGATAGAACCGAGTGCAAAGAAAATGTTTTTCATCTATGTTTCCATCCAGATTATTGTAAGATTCTGATTATGGTAAAGTTAATAATTAATGAGACGTTTCACCCCATACACCGATGACGAAGACCACCCAGCGCAGGGGCGCGGTCTCCTCGCCCGTCGTGGCGTGTTTCATTAATTCTAAAGTTCACTATAATTAGATATTATACCATCTCTATGAAATTATATCTTGTTTAATCTGAGGATGGATAAGGTTATTCAGTTTTTGTTGATAACATTTTGTTATATGTGCTAAAATAGAATATCTTACTTACGGCATAGTTTGACCTATTCCGTGCGGTTACAAAGGAGAACTAACTTACAAAATGAGACAATACAGAACAGAAGAAATTCGAAACATCGGCATTATTGCTCATTCCGGAGCTGGAAAGACATCCCTTGTTGAAGCGATGCTCTACAACGGTGGTGCAATTGAGCGAATGGGAGTCGTAGATGATGGAAACACGGTCGCCGATTATGCCGCTGATGAAATAGAACGCAAGACTTCACTCAACTGTTCAGTGTGTATCTCGGAATGGGGTGACCACAAACTGAACCTCATTGATACACCCGGTGCCGAAGATTTCTACGGGGACTTGCACAGCTCCCTAAGAGTCGTTGACGCAGTTATCGTCGTCGTTGATGCTACAACAGGCGTTGAAGGTGGCACAGAAAAGGTCTGGGAGGTAGCAGACAAGTATGAACTACCCCGAATCATCTTTATCAACAAAATGGATAAAGAGAATGCAAGTTTTGACAACGCACTTGCAAGCATATCAGAGATTTTAGAGACGCGGGCTGTTCCAATTCAACTCCCTATCGGGAAAGAAGAACAGTTTTCCGGTGTTGTTGATGTCATACAGAATGTTGCTTTTCTTGAACCCAGTGGAAATGCTCCTGCCTCTGCATCTGATGTGCCGGATGAATTAGCCAGCAGTGCTGAAGAAGCAAGAGAATCACTCGTTGAAGTTGCTGCAGAAAGTGATGATGAACTGATTGAAAAGTTCTTTGAAGGAGAACTCACCGAAGAAGAGATACAGAACGGACTCCAAACTGGCATCTCTGAAAATCAGTTCACACCAGTACTATGCGGTTCCGCATTGAAGAATATAGGCGTTCAACAACTGATGAATTTAGTAATAGCTTGTACGCCATCACCTGTACAGGTTGGTGCAGTAGAAGATATTGAGGATGAATCTAACACACGTGAACCTTCAACAGAAAGTCCACTATCTGCTCTCGTCTTCAAAACCATAGCAGACCCGTTTTCTGGACAACTGAGTTACTTCAGAGTCTATTCAGGAACGCTTGAAAGTGATATGCAAGTCAACAATTCAGCGCGCGGTGGAACTGAACGTCTTGGAAAACCGGTCTACATGAATGGCAAACAGACCATTAACACATCAGGTGTAACGGCTGGTGATATTGGCGCATTGACAAAACTCAACAATACCCGAACAGGCGATACACTCTGCGACAGAGACGCTCCGATACAACTTCACGGCATTACGTTTCCAAATACTGTCATCTCTTATGCAATTTCTCCTGCTCGTGAAGGTGATGATGAAAAACTAATGACCGCACTCAACCGTATGGGTGAGGAGGACCCCACGTTTCAGGTTGAACGAAACGATGTTACCAAGCAGCTACTCGTCTCAGGTCTCGGTGATCTGCACATCAATGTTAATCGCGACAGAATCGTAGAAAAATTTGGCGTTGAAACACAGCTTGCACCACCAAAGGTTGCATATCGTGAAACAGTCCGTAGGAGTGTTCAGGATATCAGAGAAAGACACAAGAAACAGTCTGGTGGTAAAGGACAGTTCGGGGAAGTCAAAATAAACATTGCCCCCTTAGAAAGAGGCGAGGGATTTGAATTTATTGACAGTATTAAAGGGGGTACTATCCCAAGCAACTACATTCCAGCTGTAGAAAAAGGTATTAGTCAAAGGATGGAACGTGGTGTCCTCGCTGGCTACCCATTAGTTGACATCCAGATTGATCTACACGATGGAAAATTCCACCAAGTCGACTCTTCAGATATGG
>VXOP01000152.1 GCA_009839975.1 Candidatus Poribacteria bacterium | reverse complement strand
CTTCTTTGCAGGATTCAAACTTCAACCACTCAGTGAACTAAAAATACTTGCTTTAGATGATGCTCTAATTGGCTTGGACATGGCAAATCGTTTACCACTGTTTAGGATAATGAAAGATTACTTCCCAGATTACCAAATTATTCTTATGACTTATGATAAGACATGGTATGAAACTCTCAAGAAGCATACCAAAGATACTGAATGGAAATATGGAGAATTAGGTCTTTCACCAATTGCAGAGTACGAATTGCCGATCTATATGGAAAATAAAGCAGATTTAGACAAAGCAAAAGAACATTTCAAGGCTGGAGATTATAAGGCTTGTGCAATTTACTTACGCACAACCTTTGAAACGATAATCAGAGATTACTGCAATAAAAACGGTCTGCATGTTCGCTACCGCTCGGATCCTAAAAAATTGAAAACCGAAGATTTCTGGAGCAGGATCACCGCTGAAACTAAACAAGATAAAACTCACTGGAACAAGAAAATCCCTAAATTAAATCTACCTATCGTTGATGATATTGAAATGTATAGAAGAATCATCCTAAATCCACTTAGTCATGCTACCATTGAAAACGTGCACCGGCAAGAAGTTGCGGGTGCTATCAAAGCTGTGGAATGTCTTAAAGATGAATTAGAAAAACAATTAAAAGAAAAGAAAGAAACAAGGAAATGAATTCGGTGGCAGGTTCTTTCTAAAGTAAGGTGATATGCTAGGTTTTGATCCTTACGGACATCCTCTTGACGTTACAATCTTACCGCCGCGCTGCCTGGTTTGCTTTTGCCCGCGCATCAACAACATCAGGATCAACAATACCGGAGAGAACGTTTTCTAATTCTTCACGAATTACAGCATATTCAGGTTTCTGTGCTAAATCAATGTTCTCTAATGGGTCAGTTTTCACATCAAACAACTGCGGTTGACTGCCAACATAATGGCACAGTTTGTAATCTCCCTGTTTTAGCATAAAACCTGCGTTCACCATACCCATGTGATGATATTCAGAGAAGACTGCACGTGTCGTTTCATCGGATTGATATCGGGCAATTTTCAGTAGACTCTCCCCCGGCAAGTCTGAAGGTTCTTCAACTTCTGTGATTTCCAGTAACGTTGGCAGAACATCTACTAAGGAGACGTTTTGCTTCACGCGATCTGTTTCACCTGAAGGCAAACGTATCATTAGTGGCACTTTCACGGCAGATTCGTAGAAACACTGCTTCTGCCAAATACCATGACTGCCTGCCATCTCACCATGATCGCTTGTGTAGATAATGATTGTGTCTTCAGATAAACGAGACGAATCAATAGCATCTAAAATCCTACCAATTTGTGCATCAAGGCACGAGACAAGCGCGTAATAAGATGCCAACGCACAACGCACTGTTTCTTCTGGTGGTGGAATATCGTTTCGCCATGACCAGCGATGATGTTGGATGATCGGATGTTGAGATTCAAGCGGTTCGTTCCAAGTATCAGGCAACGCAAGGGAATTTGGATCATACAAGGAGAAGAACTCTGGTGGTGCAATCAGTGGGAAGTGTGGATGCATATATCCACAATAGAGCAGGAAAGGTTTGTCGTCTGCCGAAGCAGCTTTTTCTTTCAGATATTTTACTGCCAAGTCAGTGACGTGTTGGTCATATTGTGTGTGTTCGTGATCTCCCGGACCGCATTCCGTGACGTGAGAGTTAGATCCTCTCCGAGCATCCGCAGTCCGATTTGGTGGACGACCATTTCTGCTAATCCACCGCGGCAGATCGTCCAACAAACGATGAGAAAAACCTTGAAGCCGGTCAGTACCGTTGAAGTGTGTGCGTCCGCACAATACTGTCTCATAACCCGCTTCCGTCAAATAATCTCCCCACGTTTTGTGTTCCCGATTCGGTATAACTCCCAAATCCCACGCATCAATCTGATGTGGATAACGTCCTGTCAACATTGACAAACGCGAAGGTGTGCAGATTGGATAGTTACAATAGGCATTGTCAAACGTATAACATTTCTCAGCAAGACGGTCGAGATGAGGTGTGCAGACAACGGGATGTCCACTATTTCCCATCACAGTTCCCGTATGTTCATCTGAGAATAGAAAGACGATATTCACCTAATAGCCCTATTATCCGTTTTCAAATTAGAAATGGTATTACAAAACACTAATATGAATAGATTTTCTTCTATCTGTTCCATGTGTTTACAAAGGAAATGTTTCTCAATGATGTACTTAGCAAAAGCAACTGTCCAAAAATAGGAGGGATAGAAGAACATACCTTTGTCAGGAATTGTGCTGTGTCCTCCTACAGAACCACTTGGTGCATCATAACGATCCAGAAAAGCTACCTCACCCGTTCTCTTGATGAGTTCATCATGCATAAATACAACAAAAAGACCTTCATGTGATAAAATCTGCTTTAGTTGAACTGCTAAGTTCTCCAGCGTCTGATATGATACCTCAACTATATTTGAGGGGAATAGGGCAAGATCGAAAGAATTCTCTTTATAAGGTAAACAGTTTATATCCCCGAGATTAAATTGACACTGACTCTTTCTTTTACGTGCTACCTTTCTGGCGTGTTGGATTGGAATTTCTGCACAGTCGATACCTGTTGCTATTGCCCCCATATCTTCCATAGCAAAGGTGCAACGTCCTGCATTACAACCTAAGTCTAATGCCCGTATGCCGGGTTCTATCAACTTAGATAGGTGTTTTGCATATCTATCAACAACAAACTGCGATTTTGGATTATCAGGATCAGTTGTTGGATGAACACCTGTTGCGTTGTATAATTTCTGAATCTCATTGACCTTGTTCATATCTGACTTTTTCTTAACGCTGAATTGTGCAGGTTACGCTTTCTATCTGTTCTCTGTCCTTACAATTTGAATTATCCTCATTTTTACTAAGCACTAAAGCTGTAATAGGATGAGTGGATGCGCTTTTATCTGATGGTAGGTTTCTTCTGTGACATGATCAGAGAAAAACGGCGCGAAGAATGTGTCTGCAATTTCTAAAAACTCAGGTAAGTTTATACCCATATAGTTGCTTGCCATATCACCACTTTCAACAACAACTTGTCTCAGTTTACTACGTCCAGCGGTTGAGAGTGTACATAAGGGTCGCAGCATCCGCATGTGGTATTTTATGAGAGATGCAGACACCTGAATCAATCCTTGCAGAAACAGACGATACGTGCCCTCTGCACGATGCCACAACCCCTCCCATGCTTCGTGTGCTTCCCACCAATAAGCGAAATTGTAGAGATCAACACCGTACAAGTAATCCTCATTCTGTCGCCACATTTCTGGTGGCAGCAGGTTCTCGTCGTGTTCTTCCTCTATACCATAGCTGTGTCCCAGTGGGTCACGAATCGGATGCGGTGTAACACCCGGAAGATGTCTATAAGGCGGAAATGCTATTTGTGGACAATACCGATGCCAATTTGCATCAAAAGGTTCGGGTTGTTTGTGATTTTCCATATTCGCAATTCCAAATTATCTGCCAACACCGATGTAATAGAAACCTGCACTTCTCGCCTCTTGTGGCGAAAAGACATTGCGTCCATCAATAAGTATCGGTGTCTTCATCTGTTTAGCAAGTCTACGGAGTTCTAATCTGTGATAAGGTTCCCATTCCGTCACAAGCACTAACGCATCCGCATCATAAGAGAGTTGGTAAACATCTTCTACAAAGTTAACCTGAATATCGTGCAGGGATTTATGTGTGTTCGGCATTGCGATGGGGTCGTGAGCCACAACTTTCGCACCTTCAGCAACGAGTTGACGGATAATATCAAGCGAAGGTGCTTCCCGTATGTCATCTGTGTTAGGTTTAAATGCAAGTCCGAGAATACCGATTTTTTTGCCATTTAACGTTTTTAGAACTGACCGTAATTTCTCTACGATGCGTTTCCGTTGTTGAAAGTTGACTGTTCGTGCGGCTTCAGTTATTAGCATCTCGTATCCAGCTTGTGCAGCAACACCTAAGAGTGCAGCAGTATCTTTCGGGTAGCAGCTACCACCCCATCCCAAACCTGCCCGGAGAAAACGGTGTCCAATCCGGGAGTCAAGTCCGATACCGCGTGCTACCTCTGTCACATCTGCCTCTACCTCCTCACAGAGCCCTGCAATTTCATTGATAAAACTAATTTTGAGTGCAAGAAATGTGTTGGCGGCGTATTTTATCATCTCTGCGCTGTTCGGGTCAGTGGTCATCATAGGGGGTAGATGGTAAGACGGTGGACGCGGTAACCAAGATGGTGGATCGAAGGTCTGTTCTAAAATCGGTTTATACAGCCTACGCAGTGCTTCAACTGCATTATCGCTGTTTGCGCCAACGACGATCCTGTCAGGATAGAATGCTCCTTGCAATGCCAAACCTTCCTGCAGAAACTCTGGATTAGATGTGATTGAAACATCTCCCTGAATCTTACGTTGGGAAAAGACTTCACTAACGACTTCTGCTACACGTCTGTTCGTTCCGATAGGCACTGTTGATTTTATCACAAGCGTATAATGTTTATCTGGGTTACATACTTCTGCGACTTCTCTTGCGGCAGCTTCTACGTGACGTGTATCCGCCTCTCCACTTTTCTTTGGAGGTGTACCGACAGCAATCATGATAAGTTCTGCGTCCGGAACAACTTCGTCAAACCGTGTTGTGAAACGGATTGTATGTCCGACATTGTCCAGTAGGTCTTGTATACCGGGTTCGTGAATAGGACTTTCACCTGCGTGCAACAGACTGAGTTTGTTATTGTCTTTATCAACAGCAGCGACATCGTGGTTTAGATATGCGAGTACTACAGCCGTAGTCAACCCCACATATCCCGTGCCAATAATTGCAACTTTCATATTCTCCTCAAGTGAATAGTGTTCCGCGTCTATTATATCACATTTACCAACTAAAATAAATAGGTGCGTAAAGTAAATCTTATCCTTGACAACCCCATTAAGATATGGTATAATTTCTATAACGGCGCGCGGGTGTAGCTCAGCGGTAGAGCATCAGCTTCCCAAGCTGAGGGTCGCGGGTTCAATCCCCGTCGCCCGCTTGAACGCTATTTATAATCAAAGAGGACATCATGGCAAAAAATAAACGACCGACCAAAGAAGAAATCCAAGAAGATAAATTTATCAATCTTGTCCTGGCATGTTATGGGTTCTTGAAAGACAATGCAAGAACTATATGCATCACATTAGCAGTGGGTATCGTCGCAGTTGCTGCGTATACTATCTATACACAAAATCAGGAAAGAGAATATGCTGAAGCATCTGCAGATTTCAATGACGCAAGAAAAATCTCTAAAGAAGCTGAAACGAACTTTTTTGATACGACTCCTCCCGAAGATACCGAAGATGACACGGATGACCCTGAAGAAAAGAAAGCATCCTTTGAAGATTCAGAAGAAAAACTGAAGGCATTTTTAGATAAATATCCCAATGTTGCTTATACTGATAAAGCAAGATATAATTATGCTAAAAATCTCTACTATCAAGGAAAATATCCCGAAGCACGCGCAGAATTTGAGACGGTGATTGAAACACATAAACCGGAGAATGAGATATACGCATTGTATGCACAGAAGGCTGTCGGCAACTGCTACGAGCAGGAAGGGAAATACGAAGAAGCCATCTCCGCTTATGAAGAACGCGAATTTCCAAAAACCACGCAACTGCCACAGGAAATACGGCAATATGTGCTTTCAAACGCAAAACTGAATCAAGCTCTCTGTTATGAAAAAATAAATGCTATGGAAGACGCAAAGGCAGCATATCAAGAAATTATAGATGATTTTAAGCAGGCACTTGAAATTGCAATTCAGAAAAAAAGCCAAGACTTGATCAAAGAAGCAAAAGAGGTACTCAAAATTATTGAGGAACCACTTAACCTTCAAAGAGCTGAAAACCTAGAATCAGAACAACTCTACTATAAAGCACTTGTTGAATACACCGATACAATCCGAACCTATAAAGTCCAGAAAGATATAAAAGGTGGATTGCCGGAAGAGGTCCGAAAACGTATCAGAAGTTTTGAAGATGTGACAACGACTCTTATGTCAAATATACAAGATGCCCGAAACCATGAGAAATCTGATTCTATTAGTAATACACTGTATTACTATAACGCTGCTGTAGAATTTGAAAAGTTCGGATTCAGCAGAGAACTCTATGAAAAGGCACTTCTTAATTATAATCGTCTCGCAGCTACGGGAACTGGAGGCAGGAATGAATAATGATAAAACCTTTGAACCCCCGTCTAACGCACGTATTGCATACAAACTGATCTGTTCACTATTCGGAATACTATTCGTTACCGTTTTTCTACCTATTACTGTAGCAGCTCAGCTTGAAGGACGGATTGCTTATGCGGTTTCAGGCTTTAACGAAAAACTCGGTAGATCAGATTTTAATCTATACATGACAACTTTTACCGAAAAGGAAGATTTTGAGACAATTGCGTTGAATCATTCAGGATTGTATCCTGTGTGGAGTCCCAAAGATGACACGTTATACTTTGTCCAACATGTTGGCACTGAATCCCATATCTTTTCTATTAATGTGACCAAACCGAAGCAAAAGACACAACTTACTGCCATTGGTGGTACCTACCGCTTTCTTTCCGTTTCACCTAACGGTAAAAAACTCGCCTTCAACGGATATACAAATCAACAACTACAACAAGATAACCAAATTTGGATACTTGATCTTGATACTGGTGAAATGGGAACGGTCACCTCTATTCCACATTTTGGGAGAACTTTCTTCTTTTACGGCATCTCTTGGGGTCCCCAAAGTCAAAGATTGGTGTTTTCATTGGAAAGATCCGGCGGGTTAGAACAACTTTACCTTTTAGACATTGAAACACAAGAAATAGAAGTATTGACTGAATTCAATATAGATTATTATCCCGTGTGGTCGCCAGATGGACAAAAGATTCTGTTCCGAAGGTGGAACAGAGAATTTGACACACTGCTTACAATTGATGTTGAAACAAGAGCAATTTCCCCACTCTTCACCGTAGATAAACAAACGTCAATGTGGACAGACTGGTCATTTGATGGACAATCTATTATCTATTCGCGATGGGGAGTATTCTACCTATATAATATTGACTCTGGCAAAGCAGAAGAACTTTTTCAAGTAGAGGGTGGTATTTTTGCAATTTCTTGGTGGCGTCAGGACGTGCTACCTGTGGAACCTAAACAGAAGTTGGCAACAACGTGGGGAGATGTCAAGATCGACTCCAGATAATACGATAAATGACGGTTAGACCGATGCTGTTTAATGTAGAAAAAACCTTAGAATACGATAAAATCAAAGAACATCTCATCAAGTATACCGCTTCTCAGTTAGGAAAGGCGCGGGTTGATAAACTCACGTCTTACGATACACTTGATGCCGTTCAGCACCAACTCAAGTTGTGTTCAGAGGTAAAATCATTTCATCAACAGTGCGGAGGGATACCATTAGATGGTCTCATGGATGTCAGTAGCCAACTTCAGCAGGCATCCAAAACAGGGGCTATTTTAACCCCCGAAGAATTGCTAAATATTGCGAAAGTCGCCAAACTTCCATCTCTCATCAAAAAGAAATTCAAACGTGAAAATTGTGAGGAACTTAACAGATTACGACAGATTATAGAATCTTTGCCAGTATTTGACCAACTCGTTGAATCTATCTGCTACTGTATCAGTCCAGAAGGCGCAGTGCTTGACCGCGCAAGTCCAGACTTACGTTCCATCCGCCGCAAACTCATAAAAATTCGTGACAATATACATCAGAAATTAGAAGCGATCCTCCGTTCTCCTGATCACGAAAAATCGATACAAGAATCGGTCATCACTTCCAGAAACAACCGTTTTGTGATACCGATCAAACAGGATGCGAAAGCCTTTTTCAATGGTGTCGTTCAGGGACAATCTACCAGCGGGGCAACCTACTTTATGGAACCGCTGTCAATAGTTGAGATGAACAATGCACTCCACGAAGCAACAGAAGCAGAACAACGCGAGATTCAAAGGATACTCTTAGATTTAACTGATCAACTTCGTGAAGAACTTACCTTTTTTGAACTTGCCCTTAACATTTTGGCGGAACTTGATTTCCTAAAGGCAAAAGCACTGTTGAGTATAGACCTAAACGCTGTTGAACCGAAATTAAATACAGAGGGAACCCTTAATCTACTAAAAGCGCGACATCCGCTGCTTGTATTCCAAACGCGGGCAAATAAACAGAAGGCAGACGAACTGGATAACAGAGAACACCCCACAGAGGTCGTTCCTACAGATGTTTATGTCGGAGATGAATTCAAGACACTCGTTATCACGGGACCAAATACGGGTGGTAAAACAGTTGTCCTTAAGACGGTAGGATTGTTGAGTTTGATGGCACAGTCAGGTTTGCATATACCCGCAGCACACGGCAGTGAACTCCCTATTTTCCATAACATTTTTGCGGATATTGGTGATGATCAGAACATTGAACAGAATCTCAGCACATTTTCCTCACACATTACAAAAATCAGCAAGATGTTAAACACGATTGAAAATGATGAAACGACACACACATTGGTGCTTTTAGATGAAATCGGTGCAGGGACTGATCCGACAGAAGGAACAGCACTCGGTATCGCTATCCTATCATGGCTAAGCGAAAGAAATGTCAGCACCATCGTTACGACGCATTACGGTGCACTTAAGGCTTATACGCATACACAGAACAAGATGGAAAACGCTTCAATGGAATTTGATTGGAGCACGTTACGTCCAACCTACAGACTAAAGATAGGTGTTCCTGGCAGTAGTAATGCTATAAAGATCGCCGAACAACTCGGACTCCCACAATCAATCCTTACAGATGCCGAAAATCAATTGGGGCATAACAATCTGGCTGTGGAAGACCTGTTAATTGAACTGCAACGCACACAACAGAAATTAGATGCTGAACGTGAACAACTCAAGGAGCAGACACGACAGACTGAAATAGAACAGAATAGGTATAAACAACTTATTGATACATTTGAGGCAGAACAGGAAACACGACAACAGACCGCAGAAGATGAAGCATTTGAGATCATATCCACCGCCCGACGCACAGTAGACAACGTTGTCGCTGATATACGCAGAGAACAAGCCTCCAAAGCAAGTATCCGAGAAGCATTTTCCAGAATAGAGAACGCAAAAAGACAACTTAAACCTGAACCTCCCCCAGAAAAACCGAAGAAAACTAAACCCATTGCTCATGTTAATGTAGGAGACAAAGTGCGGATTATACAGATAAATCGTTTCGGTCAAGTCACCGCTATCCATAAACAGAGCAATACTCCCTTACAGGTACGTGTTGGCACAATGCAGATGCAGCTCTCCTACGATAAAATTGATAAAGTGATACCGAAAAAAGAATCTCAACACATTGCCGACTCTGTGTTAGAAATTCAATACAACAAAGCGAGCTCTGTCAAAGAGGAACTCTCAATTCACGGAATGCTTGTGAAAGAAGGGATTGATATTGCCGATAAATATCTGGATGATGCCTATCTCGCAGGATTATTAAGTGTAAGGATTCTTCATGGAAAAGGAATGGGTGCTTTGCGTAGCGCAATCCATAAAACATTGGCAGCGAATCCTCACGTCATTGATTTTCAATACGCACCGCATAATGAAGGTGGTGAAGGTGTAACAGTTGTTAAATTCAAGGAATAGTTGTCCGACTGAATTTTGTATCTACAATCTACAATTGACGTATTGATTAACGGGTAATCTCATGGCAGCAAAGAATTATATTTCACGAAAAATAACTGAAGATGTCCGGAGTCGTAACAATATCGTTGACGTGATATCTGAGTGTGGCGTTGCGCTGAAGCAAGCTGGTGCTAACTATAAAGCGTTATGTCCATTTCACGAAGAAAAGACTCCTTCTTTTTCGGTGTCATCAGAAAAGCAGATGTTCTACTGTTTTGGGTGTCAAGCTGGCGGTGATGTCATCGACTTTTTGCAAAAACATGAGGGTAAAAATTTCATTGAATCCATAGAATGGCTTGCGAAAAGAGCAAATATCACCTTGCCAGCGCGAGATACAACATACAGTGCACGTCAAAAACGTATCAATGACCTCAGTGAACTCAACACGTTTGCTGTCAAATACTATCACGAACTCCTACGTACTGGTCAGCACAGTCAGCAGGCACGGGAATACCTCAAAAATCGCGGGATTGTCACCAAGACGACTAACCTATTCCAACTGGGATATGCAAAAGCGCACCGGAATGACCTCGTAAAGGCTGCAACACATGAAGGGTGGACAGTTGAGCAGTTAGTTGATGTAGGACTGATAAAAAACGAGGATAAAGGTCCACAAGACCGATTTTGGAACCGTCTCCTATTCCCGATTCATAATGAAAGAGGCGTTCCTGTTGGTTTTGGCGGACGCGCACTCTCTGACGAACATCAACCGAAATATCTGAACTCACCCGGAACTGACTTATATAATAAAAGCAGAATTTTATACAATCTGGACAAAGCACGACAATCTATAGCCAGAAAAAAGTCCGCGATTCTTGTAGAGGGATATATGGATGTGTTGATGCTATACCAACACGGCATAGAAAATGTAATAGCAGCATCTGGTACATCATTAAGCGAAGAACACGCGGCATTGCTGAAACGTTACACACCTGAAGTTGTCATCGTCTTTGATGGAGACGTATCCGGTTTGCAGGCAGCACAACGGGGATTGAATAGACTTATTGCGGAAGAAATCCGGGTCCGTATAGCATTGATGCCAAAGGGAGATGATCCAGATTCCTTCGTCAAAGAGAATGGTGCTGATGCTTTTACCGAACGCATTGACGGATCCATTAACCTGATAGAATTTCAAATCCAAGCTGCTGCTCAAGAAAAGAATATCAGACGTCCCGATGTAATAACCCGTGTCGTTAGAGATGTAAGTGAACTACTTGTCAATATCAAGCACAGAGTCGAACGTGCAGAGTATGTAAAATACGCGGCCAGGGAACTCAATATGGATGAAGGATTAATCTGGAGGGAATTGCGAGATTTAGGATTGAAAGAGACCCCTACTGCAAGCCGTAGGACACCCAAAAAGAAAATGACAATACGCGAACAAATTGAACTCCAATTTATCCAATCTTTACTACAAGCACCAGGATATATCCCAGCCGTTAAATCTGTATTTGACCATAATGATATTTCGCAACCGCACCTTGCAAAAATTGCCGAAATGCTTTGGCGGGCAAGCGAAAATGGTGATACTGTTGAAATTCAACATATCCTTGATAATTGTGAGGACAAAAAACTTAAAAGTGCTATTACCAGATTACTTATGAGCGGTCAAGCAATTTCAAACCATTACGCGATAATTCAGGGTTGTATCAAAAAACTGATAAATTATATATGCCAAGATGTTGAACAACGTGAACGTTCTGAAGGAGACGACGATCTTGAGAAATTAAAGAAACTTGTGACACTATCAAATGAAAGACGAGCCTATGTTCAGAAAAAGGTAGAACAACTGAAACAGAACACGGAACATACCGATGCAGCAACAGATACAACCAGAAATGCTAAAGACATCAAAAAGGAGAACTGAAATGAATACGGCACATACAGACATATCCAATAGCCAGTTTATAGATGTTCAGCGGAATATCAATAGACGTGAACAAGAGATATCACGCCTCATGAGGCAACATGGCATACCCACGGAATGGTTTGATGCAGAATTTAAACCTGAAACTTATAATTTTAGGACGGATGCTGTGAAGGATGCTTATACCACTATCGTCCGTTATCAACGAGAAATCTGTCAATATATTGACGCCTTCTGTATATCCCGTAATAGTCTAAAATCTGTTGGAGGAGAGATTGACACCCGTGTTGTGGAAGCACATGATGCCAAGATGGCGATCGTCAATGCCCACCTCTGGTTGGTTGTTAGAATCGCTAAGCATTTTAGGAAGAAGGCACATGGTGTCGAATTTCTTGATATAATTCAGGAAGGCACTATTGCTCTAATGAAAGCAATTGATAATTTTGATTATAAAAGCGGATACAAGTTTAAAACTTATGCCACTTGGTGGATACGTCAAGGTATTGTACGTGCCATGACGAAACAGGCAAACCCGTCAAATAGCGAAGAATAGCGAACGGAAAGCGCATAAGGTAATGTTATAGAACATCAATCAAAAAGGAGAGTTTACTTGTGGACTTAGGAAATACGCACCCACCCGAATTTAATGAAGCCGACGATCCGGATCAAGTTGAGTTTGATGAATTAATTGATTTACCCCCCGGGGAAATCAGTGAACGCGAAGATTCAATTAAAGTCTATCTGCGCAACATAGGCAAAATTCCGTTGCTGGACAAAGATAAAGAGATCGAATTGTCTCAGCAGATAGAACTGGGGTTGCGTCAAGCACAAGAAGCAACATTTGCAACGCGTTTAGCGGTCGTTGAAGTACGCAAACTGCTATATAAAATCATCATCGCGAAAAAACGGGCATCTGATATTGTTGATATGGTAGTTAAAAGCAATTCAACGCGTGATAAGGAACGGAAACTTCGGGATAAAGTCGAAAAAACGATGCGCGTCATTGAATCTTTAGAATTGGAATATCTGGCGACACTGAAAGAATCCAGAAAAGGTGATACGAAGAAAGACGCTACGTTTGTAGAAATTCAAACTGTCGGGAAACATGCAACTTTTGTCAAACATCTTGAACAGTTGAAAATTGACAGGGAAGAAATTAGTAAGATTTCTAGTCTAGTCAAAGAAGTTGATCGCAACATTAGTCATAGAGAACAAGAGATTGAACGACTTCAGAAACAACATAATCTACCAGCATCGTGCTTCAACGGCACGCACAACCCTAAAACCCGTAAGTTCAAAAACGGTGCAGCCAAACAGGCATATATAGATATCATCCGTTACCAACGCGAGATTCAGCAATATATCAAAACCATCGGCATGCCGCGGGATACGCTTCAATCTATCACAAAGCAGATTTCTATCGGTGAATACAATGCTGAAGCTGCTAAAGAAGCAATCGTCGAAGCAAACCTACGTTTAGTTGTTAGCATCGCTAAGAAGTATCGTAATCAAGCACCGGGACTTGATTTCCTTGACCTTATTCAAGAAGGCAGCATCGGATTGATGCGGGCGGTTGATAAGTTTGATTATCAACGAGGCTATAAGTTCAGTACCTATGCAACATGGTGGATACGACAGAGTATCACACGGGCAATCGCGGACCAAGGACGCACAATCCGTATTCCTGTCCACATGCATGAAAGAATCAATAAACTCAGACGCACCGAGCGTTCACTACTTCAAGAGTTAGGACGGAGACCAACGCCAGAAGAGATCGCTGAAGATATGGGAATCCAACCAGAGAAAATTAGAGAAGTATTGCGGAATGTTCCGGAAACTGTATCACTGGAAACCCCTATCGGAGACGATGACGATGATAGTCAATTAGGCGATTTTATTGAAGATGTTAGTGTATTATCACCTGCCACAGAAGCCGAACTTAGCATACTCAAAGAACGCATCCAAGAAGCACTTGCTGACCTATCCGAGCGGGAACGCGAAGTGATCGTGCTGCGATTCGGTATTGAAGACGATTCCGTGAACCCGTTGTTATCTGAAACAACCCGGAATAGGATTGCTGCGTTATGTATTACAACCGGTTATCCCAAAACGCTTGAAGAGGTGGGTGTCGTCTTTAATGTAACTCGGGAACGTATTCGGCAAATTGAAGCAAAAGCCCTCCGCAAACTCCGCCATCCAATACGGAGTTACCGTCTACGAGGATTTATAGAATAATCGTTCTAAGATTCTATTATTGCCTCCTAAAAAATATATTTTTCTTTTTTACTGTTTTTGCTATAATGTAAAAACTTACAAGATGGACTTGTAAGGAAAAACTTCTACTAACGCATAATACGCAAGGAGGCATGTTATGTTTGGAAGAAAAAAGAAGATGATCCCGACTATTAGTTCAGGGGTCGCAGGTCCACTCGGGGTCTTACATCTACCACGATTTTGGTCAAAAGTGTTGATGGATGCTAAGGGAGTTCTCCACGGGGACTACCCAGCATGTGGCGCGGGTTTTGACCAGATGGTCTTAGATGGACTCGGACTTGATAAAGACGCAACACTGGCATATATCCGAGACAACTCACCGACATACCCACAATTCGAAACTTGGGTTTTAGAGCAGAAAGGCGGTAGTCTTGATGCTGACGCAGTCGCTGAATTGAACACGGCAATCACGGGTTACAATCACGATGACGAGACCCGAACAAGCATCCTCGGTGCAAGCGGTGTTGAAGACGATGGGTCTATTTTAGACGCTGTCAACCTTAACAACCTTGATGATTGGTATGAACTTCACGCAAATTTATAATGGTTTTCAGACATCTCCACGTATGTTTAGATAGAACACATAATGTGGAGATGTCTCTTTATTGAAATAACTACTTATCTGCCGCTGTTGTAAGTTCAATTGCGGTACCTGTCTCGGAGGATTTTAAGCCAGCAAGTAGAATCTCAGTTGCATGTCGCGCCGTGTATACATTGGAGAGAGGCGGTTGTGTCCCGGCACGGATATGTTCAGCGAAATGTGCATGCATCCCACTTGGTGCAGCATCGCTACAGTCTATCGCTTTCGTATCCACAGGTGCATGTTCTCGTGTATAGGATGTAGGTGTCCACTGTGTGAGAGCCGCGCCATCTTTTCCGGGCATCGTGAACTTACCAGCAGTGCCGTGAACGCTTGATTCACCTGTTCGTGCCGGATCACACCAACTGGTTTCAGCGGTAACGATTCCACCCGACTGCATCTCAAGCACAAGTGTTGCGACATCTTCTAATTCAGTCGGTTTGTCGAATGTGGATACGAAACCTGTCACGCGTTTGAAAGTACCGAGCATAGCAACAAGACCGGAGACAGCATAAACACCCATATCAAAAAGTGCGCCGACGCTTGCCTGTTTCGCATCGAAAAACCACAAGTCGTCTCCCGATTCACCGAAAATATCTCGGATTTCGGCATAGTAAATCTCAGGACCACCGTGGCTACTTCGCATTCTTGCGCCGGACACGCGTCCGATGGCTTCTTCCGCAATCAGTTGACGGACTTTATAGATGGCAGCACTGAAATGTGGTAGACACATGACTGTTTTACCACTCGCTTCGGTAGCAGCAACAAATTGATTTGCTTCGTCCATTTCACCGCAGAGCGGTTTTTGCATCAACACATGTTTGCCTGCTTCCAACGCTTTAACACCCCATGAAACATGTAATGGATGTGGGGTACCAACGAGGATAGCATCAAGTGTGTCATCTGCAATAATTGCATCGTAATCCTGTGTCCAACGCGGTATATCAAATTCTTGACATTGATGTTTTAAGCGGTGTTCGCGTCTGCCACCAATGACAACGACTTCAAAATCTTCTCCTCTTTTCAAATCAGGTAGATGCATGCGGCAGACGATACCGCCAGCACCAATAACACCGAGTTTAAATTTATCCATATTTCTCATGATTCCTTCTAAATGAAACAGTTACGTAATAAAGCACTTAAACAGTTTTTAAGACAGTCAGGTTCTCCATCAGTTGAACTTGTATTTGTTCTACAAGATGTTGAAGACCCAGTTAACGTTGGTGCAACCTTCAGAATTGCCGATGCTTGTGGTGTGCGTGAAATCGTGTTAGCGGGTATTAGCGCGCATCCACCCGATCCGACTATTGCGGGTATTGGACGCGGGACTCATCGACGTGTTCCGTGGCACACAACAAAATACGCTGCCGATGCTATTGAAGCATACAAAGAGGAAGGATATCTTGCCTGTGCGTTAGAGGTTGCAACGGATGCCGTTCCGTATCATACAGTAGCGTATCCCGATAAAGTGTGTTTGATTGTCGGCAACGAATTTCGTGGTATTTCACGCCGGACCTTTGAAGTCTGTGATATGGCAATATATCTACCGATGTATGGCAAAGTCGGCTCCTTGAATGTCCATGTTGCATTAGCGGTCGCATCATACCATATTTTGCACCAATGCTGATCGCGGATGTTAACTATACCAGAAGCACCCTCTTTTTGAATATATTAGCAATTTGAGGGGGTAGTGTCAACAACTTTTGCTGTTGATGGGTGTGTAAAGTATTGGTTACTTGTCCTGAATCAGGATTTTCAGGATTATAGGATTATCAGGATAGAGGTTTTTGGTGAATATAAGACGGATACGGTAAAATCATTATAGACTTTGATGACGGTATTACTTTTTCGGATTAAAAAGTTTCAGGTCAATATCTGCGTTGAGGGTAATGTTGGTATAATATGTTTCATTATGTGATTCGTTCTTGAAAATGATTTGATGCGCGGTTTTGATACCATCTACTTCCTTATACTGCTTGAAAGACTGAACTGTATCTACGCGTCCGTCGCTAATTACAAACTGCACAAAAAGATGTGTCTTTTCACTGATGAAGATTTTTAATGGTTTCCCTGAAGGTTGACGGACTCGCAGCACCGAAGTTGGTACACCGTTCACATTCTTTGTCCCGACATACTGTATAGGAATCTCGTTTTGCGCGAGTTTTATCAATAGCCATATCGGCTCACTGAAAAC
>VXOP01000428.1 GCA_009839975.1 Candidatus Poribacteria bacterium | reverse complement strand
ATCCACGTCTTCGGATTAAACGGGTTTGAATAGTTTGGTAAAAGATTTTTTTGGGGGAGGTAAGGAGGCCAAAGCTGCTCAAGGAGATGAGGAGTTGCTGAGAAAACATGTAATCATTGAATCAGTAATCAAGGAACTAAAAACACAGAACTCTTAAGAATAAAATTGCGTATTCTGGAATATTGCATTACTTTTCCTCAATCGCTTCAACGTTTGCACGCGGTAAGGTTGTTTTTTCTCCATTTGCGAATTCCACTTGTAGCACACGTACTTCTGCCTCTGTCTCCAGTTTCTGCAATTCGATGGGTAGTTCAGTTACGTGTCCTAATCTACCGAAGTGTGGTTCTCGGATAACTCGGACAGGACTGCCAATGTTGAGTATCCCTGCTAACACATCTGCATGTTGGTCTTCTGCTTCTGACACAAACGGTATGACGATTTCCGGTCGGACGACACCTGCACGTATCTGTGTTGTGCCGTTAATAGATGTCTTCATACCTTCACGTTCTTTCAATAGCGTAAACGTTCGATCTGCCATAGCAATGCTGCCGAATCCTTCAGTGATGACTAACGTAATACCAAGTTCTTCTGATCCTGTGATTGCTACACCGAGTTCATAGCCGAGGAGTTGTCGTAGGTCCGCGTCATCAATGCCTCCTGCGATGATACCGTTAACACCGATGTCAATGCCTTTCTGAACAACATCTGTTGAAACAAGCGAACCCGCAACGAGTATCTTGCCTTTGTGTTCAGGCAATATCTGATTGGCATCCAACGTCTCGCTTGGCGAATTCACAACGACAACCAGTTCACCTACGGTCTCTCCGCCGACACCGAAGATTCCTTGCACATAAGTGCCATACGTTTCTACTGTTACACCTTCATTGGGAATTGTCTCTGTTACAATACCTTCAGTATATGCCTTGACTTCTACAGGGATAGGCGGTTCCCGGAGGATGACCTGTCCGGTTACACCAGATATAGACTCAATCGTGCCAACCATCGGAGAACGTGCCTGCGATTTGAAGAGTCCAAAGAGTCCTTTTGTAGATGCGATGACTTCATCCTGTGTGACTGTTTCTCCCTCCTGCTTGAGCATGTATTCTGAAATTTCTTCAGGTGGAACACTGAGTAGGTTTGCAACGTTCAGCAACTGAACATTACCGGGTAGGTCTGCCTTCGCTACGACATCCTCAGCAGTTACTTTTGCCCCAATTTCTACAAGAACTTCACCTTCAAGAGGAAGTTGTCGTTTTTTTTGAATTGTTGTTCCCTCTGTGACCTTCAGTCCGGGAGTATACGCGTGTGCCATTCTTATTACCTTTTTATCCTATTGCTGTTAATTTTATTTGAGGCGTATGCCTGCTACTTTACGGCACACGGAGTGTGCCTACTACTTTTAAGAGTATTGTTTACATCGGTACTTTTTTATTTAAACTACCATATCTCTTTAATTTCTGCTTTAGTTCTGGATTTTCTACGACATCACGGTTGACGATATAAGTGGGAAGTTTCCCCGATGCGACGGCAATGATGCTCTTACACGCACTCTTTCCATTATCAGCAAAACACTCATCTGTCCAGCAGATACTGTGTGGGGTGACTATCACACTGTCCAGACTGAGCAAAGGGTCGTCATCGTCAATCGGTTCTTGTTCAAATACATCAAGACCCGCACCCTGTATCTGTTCATTTTGCAGTGCATCCGTAAGTGCTTCCTGATTGACGATAGGACCGCGTGCAGTATTGATAAGGTATGCGGTCTTTTTCATCATTCCGATATACTTCTCATCAATAAGACCGCGCGTCTGTTCTGTCAATGGACAACAGATACAGACGAAATCAGCAGTTCGCATCAGCGTTTCTAAATCGACAAGTGTTGCGTCTACCGCTTTCGCTTCATCGGGTGAAACATAAGGATCGTAGGTAATGTGCTTCATACCGAAGGGTTTGGCAAGTTTGAATGTCTCTTTACCGATGTTACCCATCCCAACGAGTCCGAGTGTTCTACCGACCAATCCCATTCCCATGTAATCTTGCTTGTCCTCCCATCTACCTGAGCGAGTTAGCCTGTCCTTGATGAGGAGTTGATGACTTAAGGATAAAACGAATGTAAGAATAGAAGTTGCGACTGGACGGCGAACACCATCGGGCGCGATTGTGAGTAAGACTCCGTTGTCGGTGCATGCCTTGACATCTACTCTGTCGTATCCGACTCCGAATCTGGCAACGATTGCTAACCTATCATTTCCAACGATGGTATCGGCTGTGATTGCTGTGCCTAATACTAACAATGCATCATAATCTTTCACCTGTGATGACGACAATTCAAGGGTATTATCTGCGATATATTCCCAGGCAATCCCGGCTTCATTGAACAGGGGACCGGCAATACTATCCAAATCTGAACTGCCATCAGGTTTAATAAAATCACGCGTGATGCCGACACGAAATGCGTTTTTATTCATTTACGTTTACCGATTGATCAAAATGTCTAATAGATAGTGAAACCAAAAATATCATGATACTTCTTAGCGCAACAGATAATGAATTGCTGCGGGCAGGGAAACCCAGCCCCTACGAACAGGTATTTGTTGGCAAATAAGTGTATATTTAATTCTAAGTTTTACTATATTAACCTAAGTTGCTACCTATGTAGCACAATCTGCCAGATTGTGCCATAAGAGGCGCAAACTGGCAGTTTACGCTACAAAACATTGGCTAATTATTAGCATTTTTCATTAAAGACGGTGTTTACAGGTCAAACACTTATAGGTAGCAACTTAGGTTATATTATTCAGGTTCAAGCGAAACTCTTTGGAAATATTTCCAATTCAATGGTTGAAGTTTTAGGTTCTTCACCCTTTTATTAATCACCAAGACCTGTTTTGCATGTGCCAATGGGACCCAGGGCACATCATTGTGAAATATTTGTTGTGCTTCTTTGTAAAGAGACTCACGTTCATCTTTGTCTGAAGTCGCTCTTGCTTTTTCTAACACGTTCTGCATTTCGTCACTGCGATAAAATGCGATATTGCCAGCCGGTTTTTCTGCTGATGATTTACTTAAGAGAAAATAGAAGAAGTTATCAGGATCACCGAGATCAGCACTCCACCCTAACATAGCCATATCGTGTTCTCCATTCTTGGTCTTCTCAAGATAAGTTCCCCAGTCGTACGTAACGATTTTTGTCTCAATCCCAACTTTTCTCAGATCAGATTGGATGACTTCTGCAAGTGCACGTCCATCAGGAATATAGGGACGGGGAACTGGAAGTGCCCACAAAGTTGTTTCAAAACCGTTGGGAAATCCAGCTTCCGTAAGCAGTTTTTTTGCTAATTCTGGATTGTATTCGTAATCCTGAATTGTATCGTCATAGCTCCATAAAGAGGGAGGGATCGGGTTCTTAGCCGGCATACCGAGTCCTTGATATAAATACTCAATGATCGCAGTTTTATTAATGGCGTGGTTTATGGCAAGCCGGACTTTCTGATTATCCAGCGGTGGTTTGTCAAAGTTCATTGCCAAATAGCCGATATTCATCCCTGCTTGTGTTAATAATTGAAGCGTATCATCCCTTTCGATTTGCTGTAAATCATCTGGATTTGGGAATTCCATCGCATGTAGACCACCCCGTTGAAGTTCAATAAGTCTTATAGCGTTATCGGGTATAGAACGGAAGATGACTCTATCTAAGTTGGGACGTCCACCCCAATAGTCATCGTTAGCGACGAGAACGATTTTATCCTTCTTATCCCAGCGCGAAAACTTGAATGGACCCGTACCAACAGGATTATTAAAGTATGCATCTCCCCATTTCTTTACAGCTGTGGGACTGACGATGGCGAAAGGTGTTATCGCTATCGTATAAATAAAAGGGGCATAAGCAGACTTAAGAGTAATTTGAATGGTAAAGTCATCAATCGCGGAAATTTTATCAACGATCTCAGCTAACCCTGTCGCCATCCAGTAGACATAACTTCCGCTTACATTATGAAAAGGATGTGTTTTATCGTGTTGTCTATTGAGTGAAAAGAGCACGGCATCCGCATTGAATGGTGTTCCATCATGAAATTTCACACCTCTGCGTAGATAGAATGTCCATGTGAGTCCATCTTCTGAGCTGTCCCATTTTTCTGCGAGTCCGGGTTCAAGCTCAGTGCTGCCATCTTTGTATTGCACAAGTGTGTCGTAGATGTTATCGCACACCTTGAATGATTCCCCATCTTCTTCAAGTGCGGGGTCTAACCCAACAGAATCTCCGCCACGACCAAAGATGAATGTACCACCTTTAGCATGCGAATCTGCATCTGCTGGAGATGGGAAGAAGCCTATAGTGAATGTAAGCAAAGTTGTCAGGATTAACAACAATGAAAGGACTGATAATATGTGTGGGATAATACCGGTATCTGTGTCGTGATGTTTTGGGAAAAGTCCATTAAATCCAACTTTCTGTTCCTGAGTCATAAATATATCCAAAGTTCAATTGAAATGTTTCATGATATATTTTTTTTACGGAGATGTCAAGATAATTCAGTTGCATAATCTGGAAGAATGTGCTACAAATACACACACAGACCGATTTTGAGAAGATATAGTCTATTATTGACCTATAGCAATTGACTACATAGGAGAGAACTTATGAAAACATACCGCATTGCTATTTTGGGATGTAGAGGACGTGGTACAGCGGCTGCACGGGCATATCACGCACATCCCAGAACAGAAATCGTTGGACTCTGCGACCTCATAGAAGAACGGTACAACGCATTGGGTAAAGAACTCAACGTCTCGGCGCGATTTACTGATCTTGATGAGATGATTCGGCAAACTTCACCAGACATTGTAGCTATCCCTACAGCAACGGAGTTGCACTACGACTTATGTATGCGCGTCTTAGAACACGGTGTCCATATTGAAGTAGAAAAACCGATGTGCGTTGATCTCGTGGAAGCAGATGCGGTCATAGCAAAAGCAGAAGAAAAGGGTGTACAGGTCGCCGTACATCATCAGGGTAGGGTTGGCGCATCTATGCAAGCGATTGCACGTGCTTTCAATACTGGTAAAATCGGTGATATACGATATATCTACGGTAGTGGTAAAGGTTATTACGGTGGATACGGTTTGATGAATATCGGCACACACATGCTCAACAACATGCTCCATTTCGGCAAACGTTGCAGAAGTGTTGTCGCACATCTGACAACGGGTGGAAAACCGATTACACCTGAAGATGTCATCCCATCACCAAGCGGTATGGGAACCATTGCTGGTGAATATATCACCGCAACGCTGCAGTTTGAAGACAACGTTACTGGTACACTGTTACAACACCGTTTTCATCCAATGGACACAAACGCTTATGCTATGGAACTTTTTGGTTCTGAAGGTAGACTCATGTGGAAAACAGGTGGAGCATGGTATCTACCAACACCGCATTATCTTCCCGATGGTAACAACGACAAATGGGAATCTTTAGAATTGATTTATCCCGATCATTACAACCCGAAAAGCAGTGCTTCTGAAATGGACTATTGGTTTGTTGAGGAGTATGTCAACGCTTTAGATCAAGGTAGACCCCATGTGTGTAGTGGACATGAGGCAAGACACGTTATTGAGATAATGATGGGTATTTTTGAATCTGCTGCCGAAGGTAAGCGGGTGGATTTACCACAGACTGATCGGACACACCCCCTATTACGGTGGCGTCAAGAGTCCGGTTTACCACCACCAACAGAAATGCCGCGCGGCTACGGTGAATGGGTGACGCTGGAAACTAAGCGTATCAGTTGACTCAAATATGACTAAGCAAGTTTGAATATTAAATATGCAGGTGGCACGTTGATGACGGGCGGGGAGACCCCGCCCCTACGGGTTCAGAGTCTGTAGGAGAATCTGAAAATTGATAATTCATTATTTAATATTGCTTAAAGGACAGATTAAGTGATGATACGCTACTATCCTTGTCGGAACTTATGCGAGATAATCTTAGACATACCTGCTTGTTCCATTGTCACACCATACATCACGTCAGCTATTTCTACTGTTCGGTTGTTATGTGTGATAATTACAAACTGAGTGTTTTCTGCATAAGCGTTGATTAGATTTGAGAAACGTAGGACATTCGCTTCGTCAAGGGCAGCATCCACTTCATCAAGGACACAGAAAGGACTCGGTTTCAATTTGAAGACAGCGAACAGTAATCCGATAGCAACGAGTGAACGTTCTCCGCCAGAGAGTTGTGTGATACTTTGCGGACGTTTCCCTGGTGGTCGTGCGATGATGTCAATTCCTGATTCAAGTATATCGGATTCGTCTGTTAGCCTTAATTCTGTTTCTCCACCACCAAAGAGTTGTGTGAATACTTCTTGGAAGTTAACTTTTACCTTTTCAAAGGAATTTAGGAACTCTTCACGTGAGGTTTCGTTGATTTTCTTTATAGCCTTTTCTGTTGATTGGATGGACTGAACGATGTCATCCCGTTGTTCTACTTGGAAGTCTAATCTCTTCTGATGGTCTTGATGTGCCTGTATAGCTTTGAGATTTACGGGTCCCATCGCGGTAATATCCGCTTTTAACTTCTCAATTTTGTCCATCAAGTCAATCTCATCTAGTTCGGAGGTGGCAAGTGCAGAAGAGATACTTACTTCTTCCACATCTTGATCCTGTGGATCCGGTTTCTCTATCTCATCTATAGCGACCTGATATTTGTCAAGGATACGGTTTGTAATAGACTTAAGGTCCATCTCAAGCTGAGTTGTTCTTATTTCGAGTTTTCTCCTATCACGGTTCTGCTTTTCAAATTGACTTCGTGTTTTCCGCATCTCCTTTTGAAGAGATTCGATCTCTTGTAGTAGTGATTCACGTTCTTCTTTTAAGGCTTCTAATCTTGCTTCCGCTTCCGCGCGGTCCCCTTCGATTTTTAGGAAGGCGCGTTGTGCTTCTTGTATTTCATCTGCGATTTCCAGTTTTTTCTGTTCATCAGAATCAATGATTGCTTGTTGTTCATCAATGATCTTTAGCACCTGCTGATGCTGTACATCAAAACCCTCAATTTCATTGGTCATATTTTCAGATTTTTGCCGTTGTCCAGCCAAAAAGATCTCCACATCTTGACATCTTTTGGCTAAATCCTCAAGTTTTCGTGTATCACTTTCCATCTGTTCGGAGATTCTTTGCATCCATTTCTCTTTATGACTTCGTTTTTTTGTCAGTTCCTCAATTTCAGTATTAAGTGTTTCCTTTTCCTCGCGTGTCAGTTCAAACTTCTGCTGAAGTTCAGTGTTCTGTTTTTCAAACCCATCAAGTTCATTTTGAAATCGTGTTATGTTCTTATCTGCTTGCTCAATGTCTTTGGTGATAGCGGTTTTCTCTATCTGTTTATCTTGTAATTCACCGAAGAGTTTTTGTCTTACAATCTGAGAATCAGCAATAATGGAAGCGTAAGATTTGCTTTCTATGTCCTTCTGATTAACAATCTGCTGTAATTCACCGATTTTATCTTTAAGTCCATCCAGTTCGTTTGCTCGACTCAGCAGTCCGGTTTTCTTTCTGTTGTTATAGCCTCCCGTGATATCTCCTAAGGTATTTATGAGTTCACCTTCTAATGTCACTAATCTGGCATTGTGTCGGAATTTTTTGGTAAGTGCAATTGCGTCATCAAGGTTTTCAATGACGAGTGTGTTTCCTAATAGGTGTAGTATAGCGATTTCATAAATGTGCTCATAGTCGACTAATTCTTCTGCTATGCCGATGACACCAGGTTCATCAAGCAGCCGATCATCAGAGAATGTTCTGCTTCTCAGTGTATCAAGGGGTAGAAACGTAACGATACCAGCACGGTTCTTTTTCAGATAGTCTATACCTCTCCTTACATCCGTTGCTGTTTCAGTGATAACATTCTGGATACGACTGCCGAGTGCAACCTCTATTGCAACCTCAAATTCATTATCAGTTTGAATGAGCTCCGCCACGACGCCGCATATTCCGCTAAATTGGTCTGGATAGTTTTCTTTTGCCTGCATAATTGACCGGACACCGGCATAGTATCCTTCATAGGTGGCTTGTAGCTGCTCCAATGATCTGTATAGTGATGTGCTACTACCGAGTTTTTCTTGGTACCCCCGCATTTCGGATTCAGTCTTACGGAGTGCATTTTCGGTCTCTTTTATCTTTTCTTCAACCTTCTCCTTTTCAGTCGTAATGTGTATGATTTCTGACTCTAACTTGGTAGCAGAGTGTTGCACGACTTCTCTTTCATCAGTTGCTATCTGTAATTCTGTCTTGAATTTCTGCGTTTTTTCTTGAAGTTGACTGAGGATGTCCTGAGAGTTTTTGACGGTATCCTCAATAGAGGTGCGTCTGTTCTCTCGTTTTGACAATTCTATCGCCATTTCCTGCATTTCAGTCTGTGCTTGTTGTATAGACTGCTTAGTTTTATTGATGCTTGACTTTAAGTCTTCCAGGACCTGTTTCCGTGCAGATAAACGACTGTCTTCAATCTTTAATGAAGAGTCGAGTTTTTTCTGTTCTTGTATACGTTGGCGTTTAAGTGTTTGTAAGTCAGTGAGTTCAGCATTTCTTTCTTCAAGTGCCTGTTGTGCTCTTTCCCGTTGTTGCTTTAGATTCAGTTGTTTTTCTTTGTGAAGGAATATTGTCCGTTCAACAGTCTCATTTCTTTTTGCGATGTTTCTAATTTCTTCTTCTTCTGCAGTGATTGCAGTATCTAATTTCGCTCTTTTCAAGGTATCATTTTCGATTTTCTCGTCCGCTTCTTGCATGAGTTGATTTGCGTCTGACACTTCATTTTGAATAGCATCTAATTTCCTCTGCATTTCGTTGTAATCAGCTGCCAGTTTTGCGTAGTTACGATATGCTAACCCCAATTCTAACTGCTTCAATTCATCTTTGAGCGTCTGATTCTGTTGTGCTTGTTCTGCCTGTTCTTTTAGCGATTCGTTTTCTCTTTCCAATTCTTGTATGACATCATTGATGCGCACGAGGTTCTGTTTAGTTGCTTCTAATTTGCGTAAAGCTGTTTTTCGATTGTGTTTATATTTCGTTATGCCAGCGACTTCATCAAACAGGAATCGTCTTTCTTCAGGTCGCACGTTGAGTATCACATCAATTTTGTTTTGCTCCATGACAGAATATGCATCAACCCCAACGCCAGTATCCATGAAGAGTTCGCTTATATCACGGAGTCTACAGGGTGTTTTATTTATCAGGTAGCTGCTTTCGCCATCCCGTGTAAGTTGTCGTGAAACTTCTACTTCAGGGGTTTCAATTGATAGATTCTGTGATATATTCGTAAATGCGAGTGTTACGCGTGCTCTTTGAGAGGGTTTAAAGTTTGCGCCACCATTGAATAGCAGGTCTCGCATGTTGGTACATCGTAGTGCGCGGGCACTCTGTTCACCAAGCACCCAGCGTATAGCATCAGAGACGTTACTTTTACCGCACCCATTCGGACCAACAATTGCAGTGATGCCCGGTTCCAATACTAATTCTACTTCTTCAGCAAAACTCTTGAATCCACTGATTTTGATGCTCTTTAAATACAAATGGCACCTCCAAGAAGACTATAGCAAATTATTGCTTGTTTTCTTAACGGTATATTATCTTACATTTAACTTACTATTTATTATGTAATTATTACGTAAATTATGTGTTTAGGTTACAACCGAGTCATTGGTGTATGGGGGTGTCCGGGCAAGCGTTAGCACATCAATTTCAGTTGGGTCAGCTTCCCATAGGACATTAACGGCTTCTTGGATGGTAGCACCCGTTGTAAAAACATCGTCAAACACGAGTAGTTTTTTGCCTTGAAGCTGCTCACTATTTTCTAACCCGAAAGCACCAATTATGTTACTTTTTCTTTTTTCTCTATCAAGACTACTTTGAGGGGAAGTGTTTTTTCTCCTAATCAACAGATCGGTTCTGACTTCAACGTGGTAATTCTCAGCGATTCCATTTGAAAGAATGATTGACTGATTGAACCCTCGTTCGTTCAGTCGTATTTTATGTATCGGAATTGGAATGATGTAATCATATTCGGTTATGTTGCAATCCGATGGTATATGCGCAATAATCAATTGTATCAGGTATTTTGCTAAGTTTGTCCGTTTTTCGAATTTGAACTGATGTATCGCTTGTTGCAACGCACGTTTGTATAGCGCGATGGTCCGTAGTTTTCCATAACGTGGCGGGTTCATGTCACAATCTGCACAGGTTCCATCTATGTTAGGTGTTCCGCAGATTTCACAGAATGGTTGTTTGATAAAATCTATGCTATTCCAACAGACATTACATAAGAATGGCACTACAGATAATCCAATCTGATTTTCACAGATTCTGCACTGTGTAGGATATAAGAAATTGATTGCAGTGTTGAAGGTCTGCTGTAAGAAATCTGTTCTTAGTCTCATTTGCTTAGCGTGCTTCTCAATTTTATTGCTAATTTAATATAGCACACATAGGAGGAGTTGTCAAGTGGGTTGACCTGTCTATTTTGTTGTTGCTGCGATGATTTGACTTAGTTTATGTTTTGTGTTAGAATTATATAATGGCACTGCGAAATTCATGAAAATAATCTCCCTATGGATTACAGGAACAATACTTAGAACAACTTTAGATACTAAGGAGATTAGAAAATATCTGAAAGATAATGAGATAGAAGAAGCAATAAGCACACTAAATTAGAAGGAAATGTTAGCATGACAAATCGCGAATTAATCTTAAACGTCCTTAATGGAAGTCAGAAAAACGGGTTATTGACAGGAAATTGCGAAGATATTTTGACTGAATTCCCTGATAAGAGTGTCGGTTGCGTTATTACTTCACCCCCGTACTGGCAGATGAGAAAATATCACACAAATGGAAACGATCCTGATGCAATGATTGGTGAAGAAAAAACTCCTGAGGAATATGTGAAAAGACTTTCCAATATTTTTCACCAGATAAAGAGGATATTAAAAACAGATGGTTCAGTATGGTTAAATCTTGGCGATAAATATCATAACAAAAATCTCATGGGAATGCCTTGGCGAGTTGCGATCGCTATGCAGGAAGATGGATGGATTCTTAGGAACGATGTTATTTGGCATCAAATGAGAGGAACACAAAGTGCAAAAGATAGACTCAGAGATGTCCATGAACACGTATTTCACTTTGTTAAGAGTAAAAAGTATTATTATGACACTGACATTATCAGGATTAAACCTAGGAAACTTCCAACAGTCAATGGGAAAGAAGTTATCTCTGCTACGGGTGTTAGTGGAAAAAAATACCGCAGACAGATTCTTGAGTCTAAGGAATTAAATGAACAAGAACGCACAGCTGCGATAACGGCACTTGACCAGACTTTAGAGAAAATGAGAGAAGGCGAGTTAGTTGATTTTAGAATGACGATCAGAGGAAGACAACGGACCTTCCATAGTGACAATTTGGAGATTAGCGGAAGAGCCAAAGAATTAAAAACAAAAGGTTTCTTTATTACAACGAGCAACGCCAAAGGACATTTGCCCACTGATATTTGGAATATTGTGCCAGAGGATGAATGGAGAAAAGATGTACATTATGCTGTATTTCCGACTAAGTTATTAGAGTTACCGATTAAAGCAACAAGTCAAGTTGGCAGTGTTATTCTCGATCCCTTTATGGGAACAGGAAGTACGTTGGTAGCCGCTAATCAACTTAACAGACAAGGACTTGGGATTGAGTTAAGTGAAAAATATGTGGAGATTGCCAGAAACAGGTTAAGTACTCCTCAATTATTTTGAGAAGTTTAGTCGTTTGTTAATGTTATTTTCAAATTCGTCAATGGAGGGAAATTTATCTTCATGGGCACCGCCTAATATTTTTCGAATGCCTTCTATATTTGTGCTCACTCGCTTGTTAAATTCTAGCTGCCAAGCCTCTGATCCTTTATTCCATATCATCCGAAAAGTACAAAAATGGATAGCATCAGTATCTCTCACTTCATGTAAGTCCTGGGCATCAGTATTAGACTGAATATATTCTAGCCCAACATCCTGCATTACGAACACTATTTTTTTCCCCCAACTTTCAATTACCATTCCCTTTTTATAAACTTGCTGCATCATCGTTTTGATATACTGATTTGCCCAATTTATTCCATACTTATAGGTTTTCTCTTGAAAACTTCCCGTCTGTTTAAAATCTAAGACTGCTTGCCAAGGTGTTCCAGTCGTTCCAGCCGCTTGAAATTCAACACATAGGAAATCCTCAATTTTATCCTCTTTCATTTTTGCAGCAACAAAATCAATACTTCCCGCCACTCCACAAGATACTTCAGATGCCCATTTTATCTCATAGTCATCTGGTAAACTACCAAAGTATAGTTCCTTAATAGAATTATAGATGATAGGTTCTTCAAGCCGATGAGGACATATAATAACAGGCTTTATCTTTTCATAAAAGTTATCTTTGTAGCCAACCGAGCAGACTCCAATTTTAATTTCAGGTTGACTTTTTCGGGGTTTTTTACATTCACCTTTCAAGAAGGGACAGTACTGTTTTTCCCTTATCGTCTGTACAACTGAGTCTTTGATAACGTAAGGATAACCAAATAACTCCGTTGGATGCTGAGTAAATTTAGGTTCTTCCAAGACATATTCTCCTATAAACACCCAAAGAATAAAGTAAGTTAGGACATTTAATATATTACTATCAGGATTATAGTATATCAGAAAGCATTGGGAATTACAAGACTGACATTAATCATTTAATTAATCATTTAATCACGATCGACATTCTGTTGCGAAGGTTAGTGGTTATGTATTGTTGTTCCTTTTTACAAGCAAAATTACTTGTGATATGATAGAATAGATAAATAGGGGATGGAACTATGAAGAAGATAATCCTGATTGCATGTCTGTTGATACTGTCTCTTTTCAGTGTGATATTTTTATATCACTACAGAGTTGAGACTGATGTTAGACCTGATCAGCAACACACAGATGCCCCCTTCTCTCACGACCTTCTTGATCAAGTGTATAAAGAACATGTGGAGAATGGAAAAGTCCATTACACGAACCTTAAAGCAAATCCAGAAAAGCTTGAAGACTATTTGGATGTATTGGCAGGGGCAAATCCTGAAGAGATGTCATTTGCCGAACAGTTAACGTTCTGGATTAATGCCTACAATGCACTTGTGATAAAAGGTGTAATTGACCATTATCCAACAAAGAGTGTGCGACGTGTGAAGTTGTTTGGCGGCTTTTTCTCACGGTTAAAATTCAATGTTGCAGGGGAAATGTATACATTGAATCAGATTGAACACGATATCATCAGGACAGAATTTGTTGATGCCCGTGTGCATTTTGCTCTTGTATGCGCCTCCAATAGTTGTCCACCCTTGACGGAGACTGTATTTCTGCCAGAAACAATTGAGGAGCAGTTGGATGACGTAACACTAAAGTTTATTGCAGATCCAGAAAAGGTCAGGTTAGACAGGAGCGAAAACATCGTCTATCTGTCAAAGATATTCAAATGGTATGAAACGGATTTTACAGAAGGTTATGATGGTGTAGCGGATTTTCTCGCTGATTATTTACCACCAGAGGATGCCGAGTTTGTGTTAAGGGAAGATGCTACGTTTCAATATTTGGATTATGATTGGTCATTAAACGATCTGAAACATTGGTCAATATACGATATAAAATGAAGAGGAGAATATATGATAAATACAGCTGTTATTGGATACGGTTATGCTGGGAGAGCGTTTCACTCCTATCTTATCGGTTTGGAAGCGGGTTTGAATTTATACGCAATTGCAACACGAAATGAGGAGCGTCGCGAAGCTGCACGGGAAGCGTATCCGAATGCAAAGATATATCAGACAATTGATGAGGTCATAGCAGACGATGCCATTGACCTTGTGGTATTGGCGACACCACACGACACACATGCAGAACTTGCTATTGCAGCAATGGATACGGGGAAACACCTTGTGACAGATAAAATCATGGCGATGAACGTTACTGAGGCGGATGCGATGATTGCCGCGAGTGAACGTAACGATGTGATGCTAAGCGTCTTCCACAATCGTAGATGGGATTGGGATTATCTCACGGTTAAGAAAGTAATCGAAGATGGCTTGCTTGGAATTCCCTACCTTTTCCAGGTAGCAATTATGCGTTACGGTGCCCCCGGGGGTTGGCGCGGAATAAAGAAGCACAGTGGTGGTATCCTGTATGATTGGCCCGCACACTTTGTAGATCAGGCCCTGCTGTTCGGTGATGCCCTTGTTGAATCTGTTTATTGTGATATTCATTACAACACAAAATGGGATACAGACATTGGGAATTATGGTAATCTCATCATAAAGTTTGAAAACGAAATACGTTATCAGATTGAGATCAGCAACTTGTCAATGGCAGAAAAACCGCGTTGGTATGTTGTCGGTGATGAAGGTGGTTTGATTAAATACGGTCTGGATCCACAGGAGGGTCCGATGCGTGATGGTGATATCGACTCTGCTGAAGAGGACCCTGCTAACTATGCGAAAGTTTGGACAGCTGCTGGGGGTGAGCATAAAGAGCTTGTTATTGAGAGTGTGCGTGGCACATGGAAGTCGTATTATAAGAATATCGCTGATGTGTTGAATAACGGTGCAGAATTGGTTGTAAAGCCGGAAGAGATGCGAAAAGTCATGCAGGTCTATGATGCTGCGATGGAATCCGCAGAGACAGGACAAACTATTCGATTTTAGTTTTGACAAGTTGTTCAAATTATGGTCAACACTGTCCAAATTGTGACATTATTGTGCGGTGTTGCATAAGTTAAAACGTTGGAATCATCTAATTTATTAGTAAAATAACCCAAGTTGCTACCTATAAGTTTTAGACATGCCAACACCGTCTTTGATAGAGAATAATGCATATTTCGCAAGTTTTCGTAGCGCAAACTGTTGGTTTGCGGACTAATATGCACAATCTAACAGATTGTGCTACAAGGTGGCAACTTAGGTTAAAATAGGTTGGCATGAGATTTGCTCAAAAAATTCACAAACAATAAAGGAGAATGAACATGAATATCAAGAGACCGATAGGAATTATCATCGTATTTTTAGTGCTTTTTGGGACTGTTCCCGTTTTCGGGCACCCGCATCCTGAATTAACCACAGCAAAATATGATGAATTGAATAAGCGCGTAATTGCCAGTATAGACAAGGGTTTAGAGTGGTTAAAAGGTGAACAGGGTGAAGACGGTTTATTTGCTGATCATCCTGGCATAACGGCACTTGCAATCACTGCATTCTTACGGCATCCTGAAGGAAAATACACTGAAAAAAAACATCCTTTCATACAGAAAGCACTGAAACGTTTGGTTGCTATGCAACAGGAAAACGGCGGCATCTACGATGTTAGTAAGCAACCTGCTCTACCCAATTACAACACCTCCATTGCTGTGTTGGCCCTTTCGTCTGCAGGAAATCCGGAATATGATGCTGTCATCAAGAAAGCACAAAATTTCCTTAAAGGTTTGCAGATACAGGATGAAGAGAGTATCTACTATGGTGGTATCGGTTATGGTAGTCGTGAAACAGTGCATGACCTTTCAAATCTGAATCTTGCTATCCAAGCTCTAAAGGAGAGTGGTTCAGATGATGATGAAGTCTGGCAAAAAGCAGTCAAATTCTTGGAACGCACTCAGAACCGAAGTGAAAGCAATGATCAGAGTTGGGCAGGGAATGATGGCGGTTTTATCTATTCACCCGATGGAGAGAGTAAAGCAGGATCTGACATAGAAGGAAAGCCGCGTTCTTATGCCAGCATGACTTACGCTGGTCTGCTAAGTTTCATCTACGCAAATGTTGACAAGAACGATGACCGTGTGAAAGCAGCAGTGCAATGGATTGGTAGACATTTCACCGTTGAAGAAAACTACGGTATGGGTGCACAAGGCCTTTACTATAACTATCATACGATGGCAAAAGCATTAAGACTTTACGGCAGAGATATCATTATTGATGCGAAAGGTGTCTCCCATGATTGGTATGAAGAACTCGCGGAACAACTGATAAGTGTTCAGAAACCGGAAGGATTCTGGGTAAATGAGAACAGTCGTTGGATGGAAGCACTCCCCGTGTTAGCAACCAGTTATGCCATCCTATCTCTTGATACAGCCTATCCTAAGAAGCAATAACGACTTTCGTAAAGGCGGGTTTGAATATCCGCCTTTATACATCTACTTAGCGTGAATATTGTAGGAAGAAATCCGATAATCCGCTTGAAAATGTCTTGAGAGTTTTGTATCGGGTATTTAGGAATGCTTTTAGTTGTCCCCATTGCATAGTTTTTTTACCTTTAGGTGATACGGATAAAACATCATCACTGATCCAATCTGGAAACAACAAACTATCTATCATATCCTCTTTCAGAAGTGTGATCTCTCTTGTCCAAATATCATACTTATAGAGTGCATATTTTTCTTCTTGCGGTTGCCAATCATCCAGCTTGGTCTGAAATGCACTGAACACAACAGCTTTATTCCCATCCATCCAATCAAGTCCCGCACATTTATAGTCTTTCGGTATCTTAAGTTCTTGAGACCGTCCTGTTATGAGATCATAAATAAAGTACCGATAGGCTTGAGGAACCATGTAGATTACGTTACCTATGTCTCTTTTACAAATCTCCGAGCCCACGACACG
>VXOP01000118.1 GCA_009839975.1 Candidatus Poribacteria bacterium | reverse complement strand
CATTTGTATTCCTCTGTTCATAATCATAAGTATCATGCTGATGTGGCAATTACCGAGTGCTACATCAGATGATGGCAGTGTTGTCTGGTGGTATAGTGTCATACCCCCTTTGATTGCTATCACATTAGCAGTTATTACAACCAAGTTGTTCTTGAGTCTTGGCATTGCAGTTGGTGCAGGAATCATCTTGTCTTGGTTTCAACATGAAGTTTCTATAAAGTCATTTGCATCTGAAGTTGTCTGGTTTGCGCGGGCAGTAACGATTGGTAATGATGGGATTGATCTCTTCAATATATGGGTAATCCTTTTTGTCCTTTTTATGATGTCAATGATATCCGTGGTTATTGCTTCTGGAGGCATTGCAAGTGCAATCTCTATTCTATCTCATCTTGCACGAGGTCCCCGCTCAACACAATTTATTACGGGTTTGATGGGGACGCTTATCTTCATAGGAGATTATAGTAATGCGATGCTTGTTGGACCTACGATGCGTCCCATCACGGATCGTTACAAGGTAAGTCGTGAAAAGTTGGCATATATCGTAGATTCTACAAGTGCCCCTATTGCTGGTCTTGCCTTTGTGAGTACCTGGATCGGTTATGAGGTAGTATTGTTCAACTCTGTTGCAGAGAACATCGGTTTAGCAAGTGATGGGTATTCAATGTTCTTTGATGCGCTTCCTTTTCGATTCTACTGCATATTAACCATCCTTTTTGTCCTTATTAATAGTGTTAGTGGTCAGGATTATGGTCCGATGCGGCGCGCGCAACTGCGTTCACGTAATACTGGTGATGTCTCCGCAGCCGACGCGAAAGTAATGGGTGGAATTGCGACAGAAATAGCTGATGGACAGAACAGAATTCAGATACTCTCTTCAGTGATCCCTCTCACGCTGCTGTTTAGTCTGATTCTTGGGGGTTTATGGGTAGATGGTAACGGATCAGGCTCCATCTTTTCTCTTACTTCTTGGAGAAACGCTTTATCAGAAGCAAATAATGTGAAAGTCCTTGCGTCAGCTGCGATCACTTCCTTTGTTGCTGCGATAATCTGTGGATTTGTCTTCTCAAGGATGTCCCACTCGGAAATTTGGAAAGCAGTCAAGGGTGGATTAACTGGGACCCTGTTACCACTGGGTATCATTTTATGTGCTTGGGGGATTAAAGCCAGTTGTGATAAGCTGATGACGGGACAGTATATTGCATCGATTCTGAGTGATGTCGTTTCTCCGTTATGGTTCCCTGCACTTGTGTTTATTGTAGCATCTCTTACCTCTTTTGCCACCGGTACAAGTTGGGGTACGATGGCAATTCTCATACCGACTGCGATTCCTGTTGCATTCTTACTTGATAACAATACTTATGGTATTACGACTATTATCTGTCTTGGTGCTGTTCTGGATGGTGCGATCTTTGGTGATCACTGTTCGCCTATCTCTGATACGACAATTCTTAGCGCGATTGTCAGTAGTTGCGATCCGATGCATCATGTGAGAACACAGATGCCTTATGCTCTTACTGTAGCCGCAATTGCTCTAATGTGTGGTTATCTACCTGCAGCGAGCAGTTTACCGTCGTGGATCGGTATTTTATGTGGCGTGGGTGTAATAATCCTACTGTTTACGTTTTTGTCAAGATTGAGACGGGAGACGGATTGAAAAAAGGTTTGACTCTCCTTTCGTTATATGATACAATTATTATGTTTAGAATTAAGAACCGCTGAACATCTTATGGAGGTATCGGGAATCGAACCCGAATCTGCCGACTGTCAAGATCGTTGCATTACCTTTATGCTACACCCCCATAATATAGATGATCAGCGGTTCTATTATTTTAACGTAAATCCTACCAGCATGCCATGTACAAATACCAAATCTCCGTTTGATACACCTTGATACACGTTGAATAATGCGTTAAAATTGAACTGCAAAGACAGAAGATATATTCTTGATAGAAGAGGAATTTGATGAAAACACGATTAGAAAAAGATAGTTTGGGTGAGGTTGTGGTTCCTGAAAATGCATATTGGGGAGCACAGACACAACGCGCTTATCACAATTTTAATATTGGTAATGAACATTTTCCACCTATTTTCATTCGCTCGCTTGCTATCATCAAACATGCAGCTGCGACTGTTAATGCAGAACTGGATAGCATTACGCCAGAAATAGCAGACCTTATCTGTCGTGCTGCGGATGAAGTCGTTGATGGTAAACTTGCCGACCAGTTTCCACTTAAAATCTGGCAGACAGGTAGCGGAACACAAACGCACATGAATATTAATGAGGTGATTGCGAACCGCGCAAATGAACTTGCTGGAGAGAAACGTGGTGTGAAATCTCCTGTTCATCCAAATGACCATGTAAATCGTTCACAGTCAACGAACGATGTTTTTCCGACTGCAATACACGTTTCGGTTGTGGCTGAGTGTGCTGAACGGTTATTACCTGCTGCTGCAACGTTGCAAGGTGCGTTGGAAAAGAAAGCACAGGATTTTTCAGATATCGTAAAGACGGGTCGTACACATTTGATGGATGCAACACCTTTGACATTAGGACAGGTATTTAGCGGATATGCACATCAAATGACACATGCACAAGATGCGATTAGAGATACATTAACACATCTGTATGAACTTCCGATTGGTGGGACAGCAGTTGGCACAGGATTAAACACACATCCTGAGTATGCAGATGCGGTTGCTTTTCGTATAGCTGCACGGACGGGACATCCGTTTGTGAGTGCCCCGAATAAATTTGAGGCGTTAGGAAGTCGAGACGCACTCGTATCCGCAAGTGGTGCGATGAAACGTCTTGCTTGTGCTTTGTATAAAATTGCTAACGATATCCGTTGGTTAGGCAGCGGGCCACGGTGTGGTATAGGTGAACTGATTCTACCAGAAAACGAACCGGGGAGTTCTATCATGCCCGGAAAGGTCAATCCTACACAGTGTGAAGCGATGACGATGGTCTGTGCACAGGTGATTGGCAATGATACAACGATTTCTTTGGCAGGGAGTGCTGGGAATTTTGAGCTGAACGTATTTATGCCTGTGATCGCTTTCAACTGTTTGCAGTCTATTCGGTTGCTGTCGGATGCGTGTGATGCGTTCCGAGAACATTGCGTTGTTGGGATTGAAGCGAATAGGGCTGCTATTACTGGTTATCTTGAAGCGTCGTTGATGTTAGTAACAGCCTTGACGCCACGCATAGGTTACGATGCTGCGGCAAAACTTGCACAGAAGGCACATAGGGATGGATCAACACTTCGGGACGTTGCGGTTGAAGAAGGTGTGTTGACAGGGGAAGAGTTTGATGAATTGGTTGTGCCAAGTGAGATGGTGAAGCCGAATTTGTAGATATATGTGGGGCGGAGTCATCATATATATTTGGCCGCCCCTACGAACATAAAATGCGGGCGGGGTCATCATACATAATTGGCCGCCCCTACGATCATGTTTTAGGTATTCACCGGGTTTAGTCTTCAACGGCGTCCGAGAGTGGTTCGGCAAGTTCCTCAAGTTCTGGTAGTTCTTCTGGTTCTAAGTCGGCAATGGCATCGCTGGTTACGTCGAGTTCACGCCACTCAGAGAATCCTGTTCCTGCTGGTATGAGTCGTCCGAGGATTACATTTTCCTTCAAACCTGTTAGCATGTCAGTCTGTCCTTCAACTGCGGCATCCGAGAGTACTTTCCGCGTTTCTTGGAAACTTGCTGCGGAGATGAAACTTTCGGTACTTAGCGATGCTTTGCTAATACTTTGCAGGACGGGTTTGCCGGTTGCCGGTGTTCCTCCCTCTTCTTCAACTCTTCTATTTTCAGCGTGGAATCTGTGTCGAGGCACTTCATCATTTGCATAAAACTCTGTATCACCGACGGTTAGGATCCGAATCTTTTGAAGCATCTGTCGTACGATGACTTCAACGTGTTTGTCGTTGATACTGTTTGTTTCATATACAGTCTGTACTTCATCAACGAGATATGTCCAGACAGCCTCTTCGCCTTCTATTGAGTGTCCGTTGATGGTAGTTCTGCCGATGGCAAGGATGTCGTGTGGATTTAGGTATCCATCTGTGAGGGGTTGCCCAGCTTCTACCTTGTCTCCGTCGTCGACTCGTCGTTTTTCATCTGGGATGGCATAGAGTCGACTCTTTGCTTGACCATCAACGATTCGGTATTGGGGTACACCAGCCTTCTGTCCGGTGAGTTGGACGATTCCGCCGATTTCAGCGATTTCAGCTGCATCTTGCCTTTTAGGGGGACGTGCTTCAAAGAGACCGGTCACTCTTGGGATACCAGCAACGATGTCAAGGTTTGTAGTTTTCTCGTGCAATTCAGCCAATGGTTGTTGTGCTTTCACCTTATCTTCCGGTTTGAGTGATCCGGAATAGCCGTTGGGTATAAGGTGAGAAACTCTTGCGCCGCTTGCGGTTTCAATATCGATTCTGAATCGTTCTTCCAGACCATCCACTTCTACACCTGGGTATTGTTCAAGAGCGGTTGCATATTCCCAGTCTTTTAGTTCTTCGCCTTTCTTAAGCGGACAACTTGGATGTATAATCTTGGTAACCTCATAAGTGTTCTTTGAAGTGAGTGCAGTTTTATTCTTATAGTCTTGCTCATTCAGTATTTCGCCTACCTTAACATCAACTTCCTTTGAGATGACTTCTGTCACCTTGAACACCCTTTCGGTATCAAATCCCTTGTAGAGTCGTAGTGCGCGTTTGTATTCGGTTTCATCAATCCTCTGCCCGGGAGTAAGTTCACATTCATCATGATGCACTTCAAGGATATGATACACCAATTGTGTCTCGGGTGGTGGTGTATCCGTTTCTCTGTGCTGTTTGAGGAGTGCTTTGTGGTCCGTTTCAGTGATGACTTCCTCTTCTTCACTACCTTCGGGGGTATGAATGTATAGTTTTTCATAGTCAAACCCTCTGTGGCTTCTTCGGTAACGACTTGATTCGGATTGTGTAATGAGTTCACCGATAGCAACTGGGAAGTCGTCATGATGGATTGCAGCGATTCGGTAGAGTCGTTCTACCTCGAAGGCACTGTCATTTTTCATGACATTAACTTCAAAACCGGGGTATGCTTTTGCGACCGCTTTTTTCTCATTTTCAGTGAGTAGAGTACCTGACTCTAATTCGCAGTCTGTGTGATGTACAGCGGTGACTCGGTACTTGAGTCTTTCCGCTGTTACGCCGCTGAATTTATCCCGAAGTGTCTGTAAGTTATCAATTTCAATGATTTCTCCATGTTTTAGTGGACACTCAGGATGATTTACCTTCAAGACACGACAAATGGCGGGTGAAGGTCGTTTGACTTCAAAGGCTTTATTTTCTTCTTGTGCACGTTTATATTCATTCGCTGTCAACTCTTGCTCAAGTGTTAGGTCTATACCTTCACTCACTTCGGTTACTATATAAAACGGTTCACTGAGTTCCAGATGGTATTGACTCTCTTCTTCTTGTGAGAGTAGGTCGCCGACCTTAAATGGACAGTCGTCGTGGGTTACCTCCTGAATTCGGTATTGCGGTGGAATGTCATCCTGCATCTTACTGTATTCTTCTTTATACTCAGTTTCGGTAAGTATGTCCCCTGCTTTAGTTTGGTATACCCATTCACCGGCGAAGGGTCGGATTTCGGCACGCCATGTTTCTGCTTCACTTTCAGTCAATCGTGTTCCTGGCTTCAGGGAAGTACCTGGATGTTTCACGGTTTCCACACGATAGTGTGCTTCTGAGCATCGGAATAAGGAATACTTGTGCGATAATATTTGGTATTCCTGTTCTGTAAGCGGTTGTCCTATGTTTAGAGGTGAATCTGTTTCTGCGTTTGCTTCAACTGCATCCGGATGGTTTACTGCTGTAATTTGGTATGAGATAGGTTCTACCTCAAATCCGAGGAATTTCTCAAGGTATTCCTGATACTGTTTTTCGGTGAGGAATTCATTGGGTTGCAGTTTGCAATCTGGATGCTGCACTGTTCTGATTTTATATTTTGGTTGATCAAGGTGTTCAGCGACCTGTTGTGCAATCCAGAGTCCATTTTCTTCTCGGACAGTTCTGCCGGGAATGTAATCACGGAATCGTACTGTTCCCGTATCTTTAGCGAGGATTTTCCGTGCGAGTCGTTCACTCATATCTTCAACGACGCCACCCGTATGGAATGTCCGCATGGTTAACTGCGTTCCGGGTTCACCGATAGATTGTGCAGCGATAATACCGATAGCTTCACCGACATTGACGCGTTGTCCTGTTGTTAGGTCAGCCCCGTAGCACTGAGCGCATGCACCTTTCTCTGCTTCACAAGTGAGTATGGATCGGACACGTACACTGGGTACTTCTGCTTGCTCAATCGCCTGTGCCATTTGTGGTGTAATCAACGTATTACTTTCCGCCATTGTTTCCTTAGTTTCTGGATGGAGAATGGGTTCGACTGTAACACGACCACTAATCTTAAAGCCGATGGAGCCGGCACTTGTCGTGAACTTCAGGATGCCGTGGGTTGTTTCGCAATCTTCTTCTGTAATCATGACATCTTGTGCGACATCAACGAGTTTCCGCGTAAGGTATCCTGATGCGGCAGTTTTCATTGCGGTATCAACTAACCCCTTACGTGAACCGTAGGTTGATGTGAAGTAGTCAAGTACATCCAATCCTTCCCGATAGGAGGATTGAATGGGTGTGGATAAAATTTCACCACTTTGCTTTGACTTCAAGCCGACAATGGCACTGATCTGAATGAATGGATTTTTACGAGCACGCGCGCCACTATCCGCCATCAGATGTACCGGACTGAAACCTTCTACCTCTTCATCCTGTTCTATTAGATAGGTTTCAGTTTCAGGAAGCACATCAAAGAGCGTATCTTCAATTTTTGTAACGGTATCATACCAGATACGAATCTTCTCATTTTCTAATTCCTCAGCTTCAAGGTTTTTCTGCTTGTCTAACCGTTCGATCTGTTGCCTTGCCTCATTGAGGATGTCGTCTTTTTCGGGTGGTATCAAGTAGTCTCGGATACCGGGGGAGATACCGCTGCGCGTTGCGTATTCAAAGCTGAGTTTCTGCATGCGATCCAGCAGAGAGACAGTTTCTGCTGTCCCGAGTTCGTTGAAACAACGTTTTACAAGTTGTGACAGTCTTCTACCGCGCGCTTCTTCATTAAAGAATGGCAATTCGAGTCCCGTTATTTCATCCTTCCAACTCAGTGAGGAAGTGCCATTTGTAAAGGGAAGTACTTCGTTGAATATCACGCGTCCGACGGTTGTGAGGATCGGTTCACGGTGTCCTTTAAAAAAGAGTAGCACAGAGTCGTGTAGTTTTAGGGTGCCGCATCCGTGTGCATGTGTTATCTGGTCAAGAGACGTGAAGCGACGTTTTGCCCAGGGCTCGTCTTCTAATGTTGCGAAGATATCTCCCTTCTTGCCATCTTCCACTTCTTCTGCATACGCAGCATGAAGTAGTTTTGCCCTCTGTTGATGTTCTGGTAAAGCCTTTGTTAGGAAACTTGCGCCTAAGACCATATCAAGTTCTGGGACTGTAATCGGTTCACCGTGCGAAGGTTTGAGAATATTCCCGCTACTGAGTAGTAGCAGTTTGGCTTCTGTGCGTGCTTCAATAGACAGTGGCACGTGAACTGCCATCTGGTCACCATCAAAATCCGCGTTGAATGCTTTACAGACAAGTGGTGGGATTCGGATGGATTTACCTTCAACGAGGACAGGCATAAACGCTTGAATGCCGAGTCGGTGGAGTGTCGGTGGACGATTGAGTAGGACAGGATGATCAGCGATAACTTCCTCCAACGCTTCCCAGACAGGTGAATCGGGTGTTGTGTTTTCGGTCATGTGTTTACCGCGTTTGATGGTTTGGACTTCTCCAGCTGCCAAGAGTTTTTCAATAATGAAAGGTTTGTAAAGTTCAACCGCCATCAATTTCGGTAGACCACACTGATGCAGTTCAAGTTCGGGTCCAACGACGATCACACTTCTACCGGAATAATCGACGCGTTTTCCAAGTAGGTTCTGTCGGAATCGTCCGACTTTACCTCTAAGGATATCGGACAAGGATTTGAGTGCGCGTTTACCTGGACCGGTAACCTGTCGTCCATGTCTACCGTTGTCCAGAAATGCGTCGACAGATTCCTGAAGCATCCGTTTTTCATTTCTGAGGATAACTTCGGGAGACCTTAGGTCGATAAGTTTCTGTAAGCGGTTGTTGCGGTTAATGACGCGACGATACAGATCGTTGAGGTCACTTGTTGCGAATCTACCACCTTCCAACGAGACCAGAGGACGTAGGTCAGGACTGATGACAGGTAACACATCAAGTATCATCCATTCAGGTTGCATTTGCGTTTTATTGAATCCAGCCACCATCCTGAGTTGCTTTGACAGTTTCATTTTCTTCTGTCGGCTTGATGTTGCTTCCAGTTCTTCAGTCAGTTTTTCAACATCATCAGGGAGACTTATTTTTCGTAGCAGTTCTTGAATTGCCTCTGCTCCTGTTCCAGCTTTGAATGTGCCTGGATGCTCTTGCCTCTTACTGATTACTTCGGCTTCAATGAGTATGTCTTTCTCGTTTAACCCACAACTTTCATCGGTGACTTCTGTCACGATAAACGCTTCAAAATAGAGGACACGTTCGACTTGACGTGATGCAAGTTCAAGGAACGTCCCGATACGGGATGGTATTCCTTTAAAGAACCAGATATGGGAAACGGGGGTTGCAAGTTTGATGTAACCGAGTCGTTCACGTCGGACTTGTGATTTCGTTACTTCAACACCGCACTGATCACAGATAAGTCCTTTGTGTTTGATCCGCTTGTATTTCCCGCAACTGCATTCAAAATCTTTCTGTGGTCCGAATGTTGCTTCACAGAATAGTCCTTGGTGTTCAGGACGAAAACTTCGGTAGTTAATCGTTTCCGCCTTTTTGATTTCTCCACAGTCGCATGTATCTTTTTCGGGGCATGACCACGTGCTGCTTACGGGATTCCTATTCTTACAGGATGTCCGTTTTGCCCAATCTCTAATCTGTTCAGGTGAGGCGATGCTGATAGATATACGATTGAATTGCTGTTCATTGTCTGCCATTCTTTTGCTCCTTTAATGATTGTAGATAGGTTGATAACTATTCGGAATCGTCTGTGTTCCATGCAAGCTTCAGAGGTGGTTCTTCATCTATGGGTTCTACTGTTTCCACAGTGTGTAAAAGTGGGAAACCGATGTCGTGTAGACCTTGCCGTGCTGAATCGACATCTGAGGGATCTCCTTCAGTGAGTTCAACATTTAGACCGAGGCTCTGTAGTTCTCTGACGAGTACGTTGAAGGATTCAGGTGTACCTGGTTTCAATGGACTTTGTCCCTTCACGATAGATTCGTATATTTTGGTTCTGCCTTTGACATCGTCGGACTTGATTGTTAGCATTTCTTGAAGTGTGTGCGCTGCGCCGTAAGCTTCAAGTGCCCATACTTCCATTTCACCAAGTCGTTGTCCGCCGTGTTGTGCTTTACCCCCAAGTGGTTGCTGTGTGACTAAGGAGTATGGACCTGTAGAACGTGCGTGCATTTTATCTGCGACGAGGTGGTTCAGTTTAAGGAAATAGACATATCCTACAGTGACCTCTTGTCCGAACGGATCACCCGTTCGTCCATCGTAGAGGACACTCTTTCCGGTCTTCTTGACGTTTTCGGGTAAATCTGTTTTATTTAACAAATCAAAGACTTCTGCCTCTGTTGCACCGTCAAATACAGGTGATGCGATGTGCCATTCGTGTTCCTTGCAAGCTAACCCTAAATGGATTTCAAGGATTTGACCAACGTTCATACGAGAGGGTACACCGAGCGGATTTAGGACGATATCGACCGGAGTTCCATCGGGTAGATATGGCATATCTTCTTCGGGTAGAATTTTTGCCACGACACCTTTGTTGCCGTAACGTCCTGCCATTTTATCTCCGATTGAGATCGGACGTCGGCTTGCCACATAAACCTTGACGAGTTTCAAGACACCTGGTTTGAGTTCTTCGCCAGCATCAAGTTTCTCCAGTGCTTCATCTTTCTCCTTTGTATAATCTGTGATGCGACCAGAAGCAATTTCTTGAAGGCTTTTAATGTAGGTCATGGCTGCTTCATCGGTAATTTGAAGCGATTCAAGTTGACTTTGTGATAGTTTTTCCAGATATTCTCGTGTCAACACATCTCCTGCTTTTAGTTGTTCAGGTGCATCAGTGCTGTCTCCATCTGTGGAATCTTTATCGCTTTTGAAGGTTGTGGGATATGCAAGTTCTTTGTTCACCAATGTTTCGCGTAATTCTTCAGTCAACCGTTCGGACACCTGTTCTCGTTGTTCAAGCCATGTCTGCTCAATTTGTTTTCGTAGTGAGTCTTGTCGCCATGCGGTTTTCTCACTATCAGGTGTCGCTTGTCGAGAGAATACCTTAACATCAATAACCACGCCTTCTACACCGGGACGGGTATAAGCGGAAGCGTCCTTAACCTCTTTAACCTTTTCACCGAAAATAGCGCGAAGTAGTTTTTCTTCGGGTCCATATTCGCTTTCTCCTTTCGGTGAGATTTTTCCGACGAGGATACTCCCCGTTCCGACAACACTCCCGACTCGGATGATACCTTCATCATCGAGTTGTGCAAGACTGCGTGCGGACATGTTTGGAATATCCTTTGTGATCTCCTCATCTCCCATTTTTGTTTGTCTTGCTGTGACTTCAAATTCTTCAATATGAATTGAGGTGAATGTATCATGCTTGATAAGTGATTCGCTGATGAGTATGGAGTCTTCAAAGTTATGTCCACCCCAGGGCATATATGCGCAGAGTATGTTTCTGCCGAGTGCGAGTTCTCCGCCTTCTGTGGCTGTTCCATCTGCGATGACATCACCCGCGTCAACGACATCTCCGATATTTACGCGCGGACGTTGGTGTATGCATGTCCCGCTGTTGCTGCGTTTGAAGTTTTTCAATTTGTAGACATCGTATCCCATTTCACTGAATCCGTGTTCACCTTCTTCAAGGTAGAGTGCTTGTCCTGTACGGATTAGGATTTCTTCTGCGTCAACACTGGAAACGACACCGCCTCTCTGTGCAATGACCATTGCATTTGCATCGCGTGCGGCGCGATGTTCCATACCTGTGCCGACCCATGGTGCTTCGGGTCTGACTAATGGGACTGCTTGTCGTTGGTGGTTTGCCCCCATGAGTGCTCGGTTAGCGTCTTCATGTTCTAAGAATGGCACAAGTGAAGCGGATACACCCACGATCTGTTGTGGTGCAATACCGATATATTCAATTTCATTCAGGTCGCGTTCAAGTACTTCTTCACCTTTGCGGCTGCGTAGGGTTTTAGGTTTATCGTTAGACTTTATGGCGTCTGCAGGTGCGATGTGATATCTGTCCTCTGCATCCGCTGTTAGATATTCAACGTTTTTGGTTATCTTACCATTGCGTATTGCTCTATAGGGAGTTTCTAAGAATCCGTAAGGATTAACACGTGCAAATGTTGCTAAGGAGACGATAAGACCGATTGAGGGACCTTCAGGTGTTTCTAACGGACAGACGCGTCCATAGTGTGTGCGATGCACATCGCGCACCGCTGCGGTTGCCCGGTCACGATGGAGTCCACCCGGACCAATTGCTGAGATACGACGTTTGTGTGTGAGTTCATCTAAAGGATTGATCTGTTGCATGAATTGAGAGAGTTGGTTGGAACCGAAAAACTCTCGGAGTGCCATCATCAAAGGTTTTGGATTGACCACGTTCTTCGGGTTTTTCAACTGTGAATCTGTCGTCGTACTAAGTTTTTCACGTGCTGCTCGACGTATCTGCAGCAGTGCAATCCGGAATTGATTTTCGAGAAGTTCTCCGATGACACGTACCCGTCGATTACCGAGATGGTCTAAATCATCTACGTCTTTATGTCCATTTCGGATGTCCATGAGATGTTGCAGGGTAGCAGCAATATCCTCTTTTCGAAGTGTCCGCATATCTTCTGATGGCATTTCACCGGATTCATCAAGATAGATAGGCCTGTCCCCGAATTTTGAGTTGCACTTGTATCTTCCCACAGTGCCTAAATCGTATCTTGCACCGTCAAAAAAGAGTCGTTCCAGACTTGCCATGGCGGCTTCGCGTGTTGGGGAATCACCTGGTCGAAGGTTGCGAAAGATCTCAATCATTGCCCCTTCTTTTAATGTACCACTACCATAAGCTTTGACGGTATCACGGGAAAGCGTGTTTCGTAAATATCGGAGTTCTTGTTCATCCGAGTCTACCAAAACTTCAACTTCTGTGACATTTGCATCTGTGAGTCTGTCATATTCTAACTCGGACAGTTTTGTGTTTGCTTCAAGGAGCACTTCACCTGTTTTTTCATTGACGATGTTTTTCGCAATAACTCGTCCGACAACATCCTGTTCCAACGGAATAGTTTCAGTACGACTGAAGAGTTTTAGGATTTCCTCATCTGTCTCCCAACCGAGTGCGCGTAAGAGAACGGTGGCGAGTATCTTCTTTTTTCGGTCTAATCGGACATGGATGCAGTCTTTTGAGTCGAATTCAAATTCTATCCATGCACCTCTATATGGGATGATTTGACCCGTAGGGAGTTTCTGTGTACTTGTTGCGTGTGACTTATCAAGAAAAATCACACCAGGTGACCTCTGTAACTGGTTGACTATGACACGTTCGGATCCGTTGATAATAAACGTGCCGTTTTCGGTCATTAGGGGAATATCACCGAGATAGACATCAGATTCTGTGATGTCTAAAACGCGTGTTTGTTCTGTGTCATCATCTTTTTCTCGTTCAACACACATAAGACGTGCCTGTAGCCGCATCTGATAGTTGAGTCCCCGGGATTCACAGTCAGACAGATCATGGGTTGGTGCGCTAAGTGTGTAGCTAACGAATTCGAGACTTGTTGTTTCTTTAAAGTCATAAATCGGAAAAACTTCCTCGAATAGAGCCTGAAGTCCTTTTGACTCTCGTTGTTCACCATCTTCAATATCCCGTTGCATAAATGCTGCATAGGATTTTTTTTGAGTCTCAATTAAGTTGGGTAAATCAAGAACTGAGGGGGTTTTTGCAAAGGATTTACGTTCTCTTAATGCTGCTGAATTTCCCTTACTTTTTTCATTACTTTTTATTTTGTTTGGCATAAGATTTCTCACCTTGCGCGGGTCGCTGATGGGTTGAAGGTTTTGCGATTAGACTGCTATAACCGAGGCGTTAATAGCCAAGTCGTAAATAGAAACATAGATTCAATTAGTCGGGGAGTGGACGCAAAAACCCCGCTTGCACGACACCGTATTTTATGAGGTGTAGCAAGTGGGAAGCCCGACTAATTTGGGTGCTACACTGAACTTCCATGAACACCTTTTATTTACTACAAAAACATTTGCCTATTTCTTGAAGAAGTTATATACTTCATTTAAAGTAAAAAAACAACATAACGTACACTTTTATAACTTCTACCTTTATAACTTCTTGGCGTAACGTAGAATTATACATCAAGTTTCATAAGTTTGTCAAGGAAAAATGCAGAATTTTTTGTAAATTTCCCAAATTATTTTGTAGTTAATTTGCAGTCGGTATATTCAGACGACTTGTCATCTTATGAAGGCATCTTATGAAGACACTATTAGAGCAAGTTCCTGTCAAAGCGATTATCGGTGTTTTAGCAGCGGAACCGTCTATTCTGCCAACTGTCTATCAGGAATTGTCTGAACACTTCGGTACTATTGACTTTACCAGTAAACTACTGACTTTTGATAGCACAGATTACTACGAAACTGAAATGGGGAAAAACCTTAAAAGACAGTTTATCAGTTTTGAGAAATTGATTGATGCGGGAACTCTCCCAGACAAGAAACTATTGACGAACCAAGTGGAACAGCACTATGCGCGTGAAGGCACTTCACAACGTCGTGTGAATTTAGATGTAGGTTATGTCTGTTTGGCAAAGCTAGTGCTTGCATCTACCAAGGACCACGCACATCGTATCTATCTGCGGGATGGTATCTATGCTGAAATGACACTCCGTTACTATCATAAAACTTTTCAGCCGTGGGAATGGACGTATCCGGATTATCGTTCCCCTACCTACATTGCAATTTTCAATCATATCCGGTCAATTTATAGGGATCAAATTCAAGGATGAATGGAAGAATGGAAGAATGGAAGGAGGTTTTCTTAGCATGAATAAATTTGTAGTGGAAATAATTGGGCGGGGAAACGGTATAAACGGGCGGGGCAACCCCGCCCCTACGGGAGTGAATACGTGTAAAGTCTTTGCTTTTTTGAGTATCTGTGTGTTTCTGTTACAGTTCGTGAGTTTTTCTTGGACTGAGGAAGGGGAAGAACAGCGGATGCGAGCACGTGACATCGGCATCACTATCGGTTCGCTGCCTATAGGAAAATTCAACGCTATCACGGATGTACCGGGAGTTAAAGTCGGACACGTTACTTTGAACGAAGGAGAGTCTATTCGGACCGGTGTTACGGCTATTCTTCCCCATGATGATATCTGGAAAAGACGATACTTCGGTGCGGCGCATACCATTCATGGCAACGGTGAAGCCACCGGTATTGCACGGATAAATCAGGCAGGATGGATTGAGTCCCCAATTCTGCTGACCAATACGTTAAGTGTTGGTGCTGTCCACGACGGTGTCGTGCGATATATCGTGAAGCGATACCCTAACGACAATATCATTCTTCCCATTGTTGCAGAATGTTATGATGGTGGTTTGAACGACATAAGCGGTCTCCATGTCAAACCTGAACATGCGATTGAAGCGATTGAAAAAGCAGCATCTGGTCCGGTGGCTGAGGGGTGTGTCGGTGGCGGAACAGGTATGCGGTGCTACGGGTTCAAAGCAGGTATTGGCACTGCTTCTCGTGTGTTACCAGAAGACATCGGTGGATGGACAGTGGGTGTATTGGTAAATTCTAACGGTGGCAGGCGACATCAGCTGCGTATTGATGGTGTGCCAGTCGGTAAGGCTTTGACAGATGATCAGGTGAAACCGGGTAGGGATGGATCGTTTATTATTGTTATCGCAACGGATGCGCCTTTGTCACATCGTCAGTTGAAACAGGTGGCGATGCGTGCGACACACGGACTCGCACGTACAGGGACTCCGAGTACCGATAGCAGCGGTGAATTCGTGATTGCGTTTTCGACTGCTAACGTTTTTCCGGGTAATACGGAGAGCGGTACTTTTCAGATTGATATGGTCGTCAATAGACGTTTGAGTTCACTCTTTCAGGCGGCAATTGAGGCGACTGAGGAGGCAGTTATCAATTCTATGACGATGGCAACGACTATGACGGGACGTAATGGTCGGACGATGCCTGCGATTCCGTTGGATCGATTGAGACAGGTAATGCGGCAGTACGGACGTTGAGTGTTTAGTATGCCTTTTATTGAGCAGTTAGAACGCTCCTCTGTTTTAGCATCAAAACGTGGGCAAATGACCCCAGAAAATTTAAGAGGTGATACATGGAATTTCGTTATCTTTTCTTAGACCTACACCATATTACTCGGATTGAGGGACTTTATCGCCGGATGCACCAACCACAACGGCATCCAGAAAATCCTATCTTACGAGGTGAGAACCCGTGGGAGCGCGTTGCATCCCTTTACGGCACAGTGCTTTACGACCCGCATGATTTGCTCTTCAAAATGTGGTATCTCACGGGTCCTTATGTAGATGGTATGGTAATGGTGCGTCAACGGAAGGCACTTGGTAACATTACACTGCTCGCTTATGCGACTTCGATTGATGGTGTGCATTGGGAAAAACCGATTCTTAATCAGGTGGATTTTGAAGGCAGCACTGCGAACAATCTTATTGACGTTGGACGCACAAACTGTGAAGGCATGGCTGTCATCTACGATGAGAACGAAACGGATCCTGATCGTCGTTACAAAGGTTTTTATTGGGAGCACGGTGGAATTGATACGTTCATTCAGCACGAAGGACGAACAATCTGGGGGCAGGGTGAAGGAGACGGAATGTGGGTGTCTTTTTCACCCGATGGCGTTCATTGGACAGACTACGAGAACAACCCTGTCATTTCGTTGGGTAGTGACACAACGCAATCGCTGGTTTGGGATCCGAAAATAGAAAAATACGTCGTGTTTGGTCGATTTGGTGCGGGTGGACGCAGAACGGCACGTGCTGAAAGTAGTGATTGCGTCAACTTTAGTAAGCCAGAACTGGTTCTCGGATGCGATGAATTTGATGAAGGCGGCACGCAAATTTACGGTATGCCGATTAACATCTACGAGGGTGTTTATCTCGGTATGATTTGGATTTACAGAGAGGGTGTTGATGGTACTATTGATACATCATTGGCTACCAGTCGAGATGGGATAAAATGGGAACGGGTTTTAGATCGACAAACTTTTCTAACGCTCGGAGAGAAAGGGAGTTGGGAAGACGGCATGGTACGTATCAGTCAGAATTTCATCACATATAACGACCAGATCTATTTCTATTATGGTGGTGTGAACGGACCGCATACCGGTCATAAGTTCAGACAGGTTGAACGTAAACATCAATCCATGCTGGGACTTGCGACATTAAGACGCGACGGTTTCGTATCACTTGATGCTGGGGAAGTGGAAGGATTTATGTTGACGAAACCTTTGACGTTGAATGACAAAGACTTATACCTAAATGTTGATGCAAGTCGAGGGTATGTTATCGTAGCAGTGACCGATGATTTGGGAATACCATTGGAGAATTACACTTCTCAACGAATTATCGGTGATAAATTGGAGTCACGGGTGAGTTTTGAAAGTTCGTTGGAAGATTTAGAGGGGAAAGAAGTGCGATTACGGTTTCAGTTGAAAGAGGCTAGCCTATTTTCTTATTGGTTTGTTTGACGAATCTCCAAGCTCAGAGGGAAAACCAAGCACCAGCGGTGCGAAAGGTATATAGAACGTGTGTATTCAATTCCGTAACATGATACACCTTTCGCCCCTCATGAAGATTAAATAAATAATCAGGTAATTCTACTAATAAGACTCATCGTAGGAGT
>VXOP01000441.1 GCA_009839975.1 Candidatus Poribacteria bacterium | reverse complement strand
ATACATTGCACGACGTATTTCACCGAAAATTGGTAATGAAGGCATCATTTACGGCGTTGAAATTCAGCAGGAGATGCTTGACATCCTTGCCAAAACAACGAAGGAGGAAGGCATTACCAATATCAAAGGCGTGTTAGGCACCATTACCGATCCGAAATTACCCAGAAATTCGGTTGATTTGGCGATCATGGTTGATGTCTATCACGAATTTTCGCATCCTTATGAAATGATGCAGAACATCTGTCGTGCGCTTAAGGTGGGTGGGAGAGTAGCATTAATAGAATATCGCTTAGAGGATGATAGTGTGCCTATCAAACGTCTGCATAAAATGAGCGAATTACAGGTAGTTAAAGAGATGACACCTCACCCGTTGTCTTGGATTGAAACGCTTGATGGATTGCCGTGGCAGCATGTGATTATTTTTGAGAAGGTTGGTGGGAAGTAGATGACTCCTTGATTTAGCATGTCATCACCGATGTTAAACTTTTTCTTTGCCATTACGTTATTTAACAAAACCTCATTTTAACATAATCAGTTTGAATCTATATTGAAAAGGGAGTATTCCAGTGAAAAGTGCTAAAAGTTCAGTTCCACTAATTGTAACGATGGTATCTATCTGCTTAGTGATGATAGGGGTTCCCATTGCTTCTGCAGACCACCATGAAAATCCTAAACCAACCATCAGTTATAGCCAAGACATTCGTCCCATTATAGCTGACAACTGTTTCGCCTGCCACGGTCCAGATGAAAAGACCAGACAAGCAAACCTGCGACTCGACACAAAAGAGGGTGCGTTTTCTGATCCCAGTGGATACCCGATTCTCACTCCGAATAAACCTGATGAGAGTGAACTCTACCTTAGAATTGTCTCAGAAGATGACACCTATAAGATGCCACCGACTGACTTCAATAAAACCCTAACACCTGAACAGATAAACACTATAAAACAGTGGATTAGTGAAGGCGCGAAATGGGAAGAACATTGGGCATTTACTGCACCTGTTCGTCCAACACCACCCGCTGTGAAAAATGCGAATTGGGCGAAAAATCCGATTGATGCGTTTATCCTCGCGCGCCTTGAGAAAGAAGGATTACAACCCGCACAAAAGGCAGATAAACGTTCTCTTATCCGAAGGTTAAGTTTTGACTTAACCGGATTACCACCAACACTTGAAGAGATTCATAACTTCCTTAATGATGATACCCCGAATGCATATCAAACACTCATAGATACCTTTATGAAAAAGCCGGAATACGGCGAACACATGGCACGTTTCTGGTTGGATGTCGCGCGCTATGGAGATACACACGGATTACATTTAGATAACTATCGCGAAATGTGGCCCTATAGAGACTGGGTCATTAAAGCGTTCAATGAAAATATGCCTTTTGATCAGTTTACGATTGAACAGTTGGCAGGGGATCTCCTACCAGAACCGACACTTGATCAACGCGTTGCTACCGGTTTCAATCGCTGTCATGTTACGACAAGTGAAGGGGGATCAATCGCAGAGGAATACTATGTTAGATATGCCGTTGACAGAGTTAATACAACATCTACTGTCTGGATGGGTTTGACTGCTGGCTGTGCACAATGCCATGACCATAAATATGATCCGATTTCGCAGAAAGAATACTATCAACTTTTCGCCTATTTCAACAATATCACAGAAAATGCCATGGATGGTAACCGTAAGGACTCTCCCCCTATCGTGAAGTTGCCAACACCTGAGCAGGCTGCACAACTTGCAAAATACGATGATCAGATTAAGGACTTAGACGCACAGAGTAAGGGACCGCTACCTAATATTGATGCTGCTCAGACTGCCTGGGAGAATAGAATGCCGCGATGGACGTTTATCAAACCGAATGTCGTCCTCTCGCAAGGTGGTGCAACCCTTACAATTAATGAGGACAACTCTGTATTAGCAGGTGGTACGAACCCAAATAAAGAGGTGTATGAGATCGTTGCAGAACTACCGGCAGGAAAATGGAGTGCTTTACGGTTAGAAGCTATTCCAGATAAATCTTTACCCGGGAGCGGTATTGGACGCAGCGACAATAGCAACGTAGTTTTGACAGGATTCTCTGTTGCTGTCGTTCAGCCATCAGATGCTGAACAGGTGCTTAATGACGCTAAAGAAGCAGCACAGAAGGCGAAAGAAGCAATAGAGAAGGCTGCCGAAGAAGCAAAGAAGGCTGCTGAAGAAGCCAAAGCCGCTGAAGAGGCAAAGAAGGCTGCTGAAGAAGCAGAGGCTATTGAAAATGTGGAAACCGCTGAAGAAACAGGTGAACAGAAAGATACCGCTGAACCTGTTGAAGATGCTTCACCAGAAAACGCGGAAGAGACAGACGGTGATAAACCTATAGAGGATGCGAAACCAGAAACGGATGAAGTTGTTGATCCTGATGTACAAGCTGAGGAGACAGAACCTGAAGCAAACGAGCAAAAGGATGCTGATGAAACAACTGAAGATCCTGCTGAACCTGTTGAGGAAAAATCCCCTTGGACATCCGTTCCTATCGTGAAAGCATGGGCAGACAAAGAGCAAGCAAACGGAGATTTTGCCATTGCTAACGTCATTGACGATAATCCTGAAACGGGTTGGGGATTGGAGAGCAATAATAATCGTGGTAATAGTCGGCAAGCAATCTTTCTCGTTGCAAATCCATTCCGTACAAATGGTGGATTGATAAGACTACGGATAAATCATGAATCTCAACATGCTAAGCATCACTTCGGCAGGTTCAGAATTGCGGTCACAAATGCACCAACAATCTATCCTATCGGTTCTAAGGTGTCCCTTGGTAACTGGCATTCTGTCGGTCCCTTCACTGCTGAACACGGGAACATTGCATTTTATAATGTGTATGAACCTGAAACCAAACCTGTGGATACGAAGGCTAAATTCACTGTCGGTTCACAGACATTAGAGTGGAAACAGCAGACGCATTGGAAAGACGGTGAGGTGCATAACGACATCATCGGCGAGAACAGTGCGACATACCTCTATAGGAACATCACATCCGAAACCAAGCAGAAGGCGACACTTTATCTCAGTAGCAATGATGCGGTGAAGGTCTGGGTAAATCAGGTGGAGATGCTTGCCAGCAATATCCAACGTGATGCTGCACCAGATACAGAAAAAGTCCAAATTCAACTTAATCCGGGGAATAATGCGCTACTGTTGAAAGTCGTTAACTATTCCGGTCCGTCAGGTTTCTATTTCCGAATGGAATCTGATGAACCGATGGTAACTGCCACTATCGTTGACACTATCGCCATTGATAGAGGTAAACGTAACGGAGACCAACAGACACAGATCCGTGAATACTACCGACGCAATGTTTCAACGGATGAAACGTTGAAAAAACTCTACGCGGATTTATCGGATACGCAGAACAAAAGGAACTCACTTAACAATTCCCTCACGACAACCTTAGTGATGCAGGAACGGTCTGAACCGCGTGGTGCTTATATTCTGGAACGCGGTGCTTATCAGCATCGGGGTGAGCAGGTGTATCCGAGGGTTCCCGCAGTTTTACCACAAATAGTTAAAGGGTCACCGCCAAATAGACATTCATTAGCGAAGTGGTTGGTTTCTCGTCAACATCCGTTGACTGCTCGTGTTACAATCAACCGTATCTGGCAGAATGTGTTTGGTGCAGGTATTGTCCGGACTTCAGAGGATTTCGGTACACAAGGTACACCACCGACGCATCCTGAGCTTCTGGATTGGCTTGCGACAGAGTTTATGGATTCTGGGTGGGATATACAAGCGATGCAGAAACTTATGCTGACTTCAGCGACTTATCAACAGGGTTCACAGGTCACCTCTGAAAAGTTGGAACGTGATGCTGATAACCTCCTGCTATCCCGCGCCCCAAGGTATCGCTTTGATGCAGAAATCGTCCGGGATAACGTCCTTGCACTCAGCGGCTTGCTATTTAGACGTATTGGTGGACCGAGTGTCAAACCCCCACAACCGGGTGGATTATGGAAGGCAGTTGGATTTACAGGTTCCAATACGGATACTTTTAGGAAAGATAGTGGTGCTGACAAGGTGCATCGTCGGAGTCTGTATACGTTCTGGAAGCGTACTGCCCCTCCTCCTCAGATGAATATCCTTGATGCTCCGTCACGCGAGGCATGCACAATTCGTCGTGAACGGACGAACACACCGATGCAGGCGTTAATGCTAATGAATGACCCACAGTTCTTTGAAGCAGCACGTGTTTTCGCTGAACGTACGATTAGAGAGGGTGGCAATACACCTGAGGAACGGATAACTTACATGTTTGAGTTGGCAACGGCTCGTGAACCTAAACCTGAGGAAGCTGCACTCATAAAGGAAACACTACAGGCACATTCAGAAGAGATGAAAGCAGACCCTGAAGCAGCCAAGGAACTCATCAACGTCGGTGAATCGAAACCTGATGGAAAATTAGATGCAGTTGAAGTTGCTACATGGACGATGATTGCGAACCTAATCCTTAATTTAGATGAAGTTCTGAATAAGGGATAATTAAACTTGGTGGGCACTATTTATTAGTGGTGCCCATTTTTAACATCGTGAAATCTCTTTACAGGCTTTTTACAATACCTATAGTTTTCCTCGGTTGTTCATCTAATCAGAATGTGGTAATACCAGATGTCAACTTAGCCACTGCTGTGCGCGAAGCACTCGAATTAGGTCCAACCGATCCTATCCGACAAAATCAATTGGTTGAATTAGAACAACTCAATGCTGGAGGAAAAGGCATAAAGGACTTAACTGGATTGGAAAAAGCGACGGGGTTAAAGATATTAAAACTCTACAAGAATGAGATAACAGACATAACACCACTTGCAGAATTGACCCAACTTACAGAGTTGATTCTCTACGATAATAAGATCAGTGACATCACACCCATCGGAGGGTTGACGAAACTAAAAACACAACTATACCTCAGCGGTAATCAGATAAGTGATATTTCTCCACTAGCAAAATTAACACAGTTGTCAGAGTTAAACATCGGTGAAAACCAAATAAGTGACATTTCGCCTCTTGCAAACTTAACGCAATTGACAATGTTACATCTTTACGACAATAAGATTATTGATTTGGAACGACTTAAAACATTGACCCAGTTAGACAAGCTAAACCTTGGGAAGAATCAAATAAGCGATGTTTCTCCTCTATCAAACTTAAGACAACTAACAAGTCTATACCTTTACGATAATCACATCAAGGATCTTACAGCACTTGTTGAATTACCGAATCTAAGGTCTTTATTACTCGGACATAATCAAATCACCGACCTAAAACCAATTGCAGAATTGCCACAACTGACATACTTGTCACTCCAAAACAACCAGATAAGTGACATAACACCACTCGGTGCATTGTCGCAGTTAAATGGGTTATTGCTTGATCAGAATCAGATAGGTGATGTTACACCCTGTTCCGATCTTACGAACATAAAGGAATTATATCTCAGTAAAAATCAGATACGCGACATTACACTGCTTGCAGACTTAACACAATTGACAGACTTATGGATAAAGGAAAATCCAATTCAAGATATGGAACCACTTAGAAAACTCATAAAACAGCTTCCAGATTTGGCTCTGGACATAGAAGTACCAGAAGCAGATGAGTAAATTGTTTCTATGAGTAAGCGGTAAAAGGAATTCATTTCTATGGAAAACCTGACTGTAACCATTCCAGACATCAACTTAGCCAATGCTATAAGAAATGCCATCGGTTTGAGTATTGAGGAATCTATTCCGCTAAAGGAACTAAAAGAACTAAAGGAACTAAAGGCAGAAAAGAAAGAAATAGAAGATCTAACTGGGTTAGAATCAGCATCAGGTTTAATAGTATTAGAGCTTCAAAAAAACCGAATTAGTGATATAAGCCCGATTGCAGGTTTGGCAGAGTTGATCTATGTAGAGTTCTGGGATAATCAAATCAGCGATATTTCACCTCTGGCAGATTTAGCACAATTAACGAAATTAGGACTCGGTAAAAATAGAATCAACGACATTACACCTCTTACTGGATTGACTAAACTAACAGAAATGGGACTTTGGGACAATCAGATCAGGGACTTGAGTCCACTTAAAAACTTAAAGCAGATTGAGATATTGAACATTAGAAGGAATCAACTTGATGACATCAGTTCACTCTCAAACTTAACAGAATTAACGCAGTTATGGCTTAGTGGGAATCAAATTAGTGATATATCACCACTTGCTGGTTTAAAACAGTTGACACATTTGGCACTGGATCAGAATCAAATTAACAATATTCACATTCTGGAAAACCTAACGAAACTAAAACATCTAAACATTAAGGACAATCTGCTTGAAGACATGCATGCACTCCAAAGCCTTAAGCAAAAACTAATGGAATTAGAACACGACATAGCCGAATAAGGGATTACAAATGAAAACGACTTGTTTTATGTTAACAATGCTATTAACTTTTCTAATACATACGTTTACCCATGCAGTGACAATACCTGATGCTAACTTAGCTGCTGCACTGCGGGATGCACTTGGTTTAACAGAAAACGAATCAATCACACAAGAGAAACTACAAGAATTAGAATCCTTAGATGCAACAAAGAAAGACATAAAAGACCTAACAGGTTTAGAGAAAGCAACAGGACTAACGACTTTAAAACTTACAGATAATCAGATCAGAGACATCACACCATTGGAAGAGTTAAAAAAACTGAAGGACCTGGACTTGACAAATAATCTTATCAGTGACATCACGCCTGTCAAAGGACTCACACAACTTACTAAATTATCGATCTATGGCAATCAGATCAGCGACATCACGTCACTTACGGGATTGTCAAAACTCACAGAATTAAGGAGTAGCAATAATCAGATCAGCGATATAGAATCCCTTACTGGTCTGACACAACTCACACATTTATCCATCGGAAATAACCCAATTAACGACCTTACACCACTTGTAGGCATGAAGCAGTTACAAGGACTATACATTGGTGGAAATCCAATCAACGACTTAACGATATTGTCTGGTTTGACAGAATTACGGCTTTTATCGATTTGGGAAAGTCAGATAAGTGACATCACACCCATCGCTGGACTGACAGAATTAACTGAATTATTCCTCATAAGGAATTCAATCAGAGACATCACGCCACTTGCGGGGTTAACGAAACTGAATAGGTTGCTACTTGCATATAACCAGATTAGCAATATTCAACCAATTGCTGGACTTCCAGAACTTACAACCCTATGGCTTGATGACAACAAGATTAGTGATATAAGATCACTTGCAGGATTGACGAAATTAACAAAGTTGACACTCATGGATAATCAAGTCAGCGACATTACGCCACTTTCTGGTATGACGCAATTGACATGGTTGCGGCTCATGTCCAATAATGTAAATGACATTACGCCGCTTTCAGGTTTAACCCAACTAACAGAATTAGACCTTATGTTTAATAAAGTCGGTGACATAAAACCACTAGCGGACTTGACGCAACTGACAGATTTGTTTCTTAGTAATAACGAAGTTAGCAATATAAAACCGCTTGCGCGTTTGACGCAGCTGACAGACTTATTGCTTGGCAGCAATAAAATCAGCGACATAAAACCACTTGAGAAAATGACTCAGTTGACAAGATTAACGCTTGAAGGCAACCAAGTAACCGACATTACACCGCTTTCTAATTCAACGCAACTGACACAGTTGCTGCTCCATAACAATAAAATCAGCGACATGAATCCTATTGAAAAGTTAACTGGTTTAACGCGATTAACTGTCAAAGGAAATCCAATTCAGGATATGGAACCACTTCAGAGACTACTAAAACGACTTCCGAATTTGGAATTAGATATTCCTGTAGGAACACCGGACCCCACAATTCCTGATGTCAACTTAGCGAATGTTGTCCGGGGAGCACTCGGTCTAAGAAGCAACGATGCTATTCCGCCAGAAAAGTTGGCAGCATTAGAGCAGCTGCATGGTTACAACAGAAACATAAAAGACTTAACAGGTCTGGAAAAAGCTACGAGTTTAAAGACTTTGCAGCTTCGCCAAAATCAGATCAGTGATCTTACACCGATTAGTGGATTAACACAATTAACAGAGTTATACCTTAAGGATAATCAGATCAGTGATCTCACACCGATCAAGGATCTAACAAAGTTAACTGAACTATCCCTCGGCAGAAATCAGATTAGCGACATAAAACCGATCGCAAACTTGAAACAATTAACAACTTTATGGCTTTGGGGAAATCAGATTAGTGATATAATGCCAATCAGTGGATTGACGCAATTGTCAGAGTTGTGGCTGAGTGATAATCAGATCACCGACATTAACGATCTCTCTAATTTGAAACAATTAAGCAGACTACACCTTACAAGAAATAAAATAGAAGATATATCACCTGTCGCTGGATTAACACAGTTGACAAAATTAGCCCTTGGTGGCAACCAAATTCAGGACATCACACACATTTCACATCTAACGAACTTAACAACGTTGTATCTTTGGGGGAGTCATATCTACAATATTACATCACTCAAAGAACTAACAAACTTAGAAGGACTAAACCTTCAGGACACGCAAATTCGTGACATAACTATTCTGGGTGGTATGACAGAACTGACCTGGCTAATACTTGATAAAAATGCAATTATTGACATTACACCACTCAAAGACTTGATACATCTTACAAGTTTGCATCTACAAGAGAATCAGATCACCGACATCACACCGCTGGCTGGTTTAATAAAACTGGAGAAACTACGGCTTCATAACAACCAAATTGATGATATCACACCACTTAAAGAATTGACCCGGTTAGAAGAGTTAAATTTGGGTGAGAACCAAATTGATGATATCACGGTTCTTCAAAATATGCGGTATTTGACAGCATTATGGGCATGGAGAAATCAGATTGCGGATATCACACCTCTTGCCAAGTTGATAAGAATGCAAAGGTTATGGATTTGGGGGAATGATATTGAAGACATCACTCCACTAAAACATCTGAGGTTTTTAGAAGAACTAAGTCTTGGTCAAAACAGAATCAGCGATCTCACACCGATTGCTAGAGCCATACGGTTAAAGACGCTGCATTTTGACAGAAACCAGATCACTGACATCAGTCTGATTGAAAAGTTTCGACGCTTAACAAGTTTATATGTCCATGGAAATCCGATTCAGGATATGGGACCATTTCAGAAATTCATGGAACAAAATGCAAATTTACAAACGGATATGCCAGCAGAAGTGGAATTGAATATTCAACCACCCCCTGCCAACAGATAGATGATCGTTATGTTGTTTACGGTACAGCGATAAGACTTGGCGTTTTATATAGTAAACTCTTGAATTAATGGGACATTTTCAAAGGAGTAAAATTATGGATCCGATTAAGGAATATCTCAAACTTGAAACTCGTCGTCAATTCTTCGGCAAATGTGCTATGGGACTCGGCGGCGCGGCACTTGCCTCAATGCTACCGAGCAGTGTTGTGCAAGCCCTTGAACAGCAAGCAGGAACGCGGGTCGGTGGTCTGCCAGAACTGCCCCACTTTGCACCGAAGGCTAAACGCGCAATTTACCTTTTTATGTCCGGTGCACCTTCACAGATGGACATGTTTGACTATAAACCCACAATGGGAGAATGGTTTGATAAAGACCTTCCAGAAACGGTTCGGATGGGACAACGCCTCACGACAATGACTTCAGGACAAGCACGTTTTCCTATAGCCCCCTCCATCTTTGAATTCAAAAAATATGATAACGGGAGCGATGGTGCATGGTTGAGCGAATTGTTACCTCACACCGCAACGATGGTAAAAGATATTGCTATCGTCAAATCGGTACACACGGATGCGATTAACCACGATCCTGCCATCACATTTGTCTGTACTGGCGATGAAACCCCTGGCAAACCGAGTCTTGGTGCATGGCTCAGTTACGGACTCGGTAGTGAGAACCAGAATCTACCTGCTTTTATCGTTATGAACGCTACTTGGAGCGGTCCGAAAGGTGCACAAGCACTGTACAACCGCCTCTGGGGATCCGGTTTCCTCCCATCCGAACATCAGGGTGTGTTACTTCGTAGTCAAGGTGACCCTGTCCTCTTCCTTTCAAATCCGAAAGGGATGAGTGAAAAAGCACGCAAACGCATGTTGGACACACTCGTCAAACTCAATGAGGAATTATACGAAGAGGTCGGAGACCCAGAAACACATGCACGTATCTCACAATATGAGATGGCATTCCGTATGCAGTCTTCTGTCCCTGAACTTACGGATCTAAAACAGGAATCAGACAAAGTGAAGGAGATGTACGGACCAGAGGTAGATACTCCTGGAACATTTGCTAACTGCTGCATCCTTGCCCGCCGCATGATGGAACGTGACGTCCGCCTCGTGCAGATATTCCATCGCGGTTGGGATCAACATGGTGATCTACCTAAGAACATCCGGAATCAGGCGCGCGACATTGACCAACCCGCAACCGCACTTGTTCAAGACCTGAAGCAACGTGGGATGCTTGATGATACGCTCGTTGTGTGGGGTGGTGAATTTGGACGGACTGTATACTGTCAGGGTGCGCTTACGAAGGACAATTACGGACGCGATCATCATCCGAAATGCTTCACGCTCTGGATGGCTGGTGGTGGTATAAAAGGTGGAATCGTTTACGGTGAAACAGATGATTTCAGTTACAACATCGTCAAAGACCCTGTCTCTGTCCGCGACTTAAACGCGACTATTCTCAATCAACTCGGTATTGACCACGAACGGTTGACTTTTAAGTTCCAAGGACTTGACCATCGGTTGACAGGAGTTGAGGAGAAAGCCCGGGTTGTAAATGAGATTTTGGCTTAAAGGTTGTGCCTTGCAAGGCATAATAAGGTTAAGAGCAATGCCGACAACTGATGATCAAAAACAGAAAACGCTAAAAGAAAAAGGGAGTAAACTCAACGCGCTGAGTACGTTTGTTTTACTTCTCGGTGTTGTTTTTCATGTATTTACGGATTCCTCACTCATTGCGTTGACAATTTTGGTTGTAGGTTTATGGTTATATACGTGGGCATTACATCTTGCACCTTTATATACATTCTTTGAAAAGAATCTTCTGTATTGGAAGAGATGTCGATTCATACTTCTCATTACCCTGATTATCGCAACATTATTGCTAATCGTTGTCACGATTGGCAAACGCTTTTTTGCATGAAGTGACTTTAAATTGTCTGTTTGCTAAAAAATCTCGACAGGGGAGTATCATGAAAAAATATTTGGTTTTGATGTTTGTGTTCGCGCTTTTGGCACTTCCAACTTTTTTCGGAACAACCGCAATAGCGGATATGACGAAAAGGCATTTACCGGAGGGTGCGTTTGCGCGTCTGGGTAAAGGACCCATAAACGATATAGCGTATTCTCCAGATGGAAAGTATCTGGTGGTCGCGAGTGACATAGACGTTTGGATATACGATGCACAGACCGGTATTGAACAAGCACTCATCCCAGCTGAGCAGGGAAATGTAATCCGGCGTATTGCTTTTAGTCCAAATGGACACACGCTCGCGGTAATTGGAGATATGAGAGAAATACAACTGTGGGATTACAAAACGCAGACATTGAAAGGTTCAATTGCCGAACCCGGGAACTCTCCAACAAAAGTTGTTTTTAGTCCTGATGGACACACTATTGCAATCACGGATATAAGTCAGTCGGCAGAATTATGGGATGTGCTGACAATGACGTTCAAGTGCTCACTTGTAGGTAGTTTTGATACCCAAGACAATGAAGGTAATGAGTATTTCAGTGTTGCTTACAGTCCTGATGGAAACGCGTTCGCTATTGGTTCTGAAGACGGCACCATCCGATTGTGGGACACGACGACTGGGAATCTTAAGCATACATTCATTGGAAACATCACATCTGTAGGAAGTTTCTGCTTTAGTCCTGATGGCAAGACAATCGCTACACGAAGTTTTACTGGTACATTATGGCTATGGGATACCACAACAGGGAGACATAAAAGTACCTTTGAATACGATGTTAGCGGAAAAAACATAGCATACAACCCTGATGGAGAGACAATCGCTATAATCGCGTATGGCACCATCCTCCTTTTGGATGCTACAACAGGGGAACAAAAAAGCAAAATTGGGATCGGTGTAAAAGAGACTTTTGCGTTTAGTCCTGATGGCACTACAATTGCTGCGATAAATAAGAATGGTATAGTGCAGGTGTGGGATATGAAAGGAGGTGTCCCTATCATATATGGATATGAAGAAGACACACGTGTGAGGCTTAAAGTACCCTTAGCAACAGGCAAACACATATACACGTTTGAATGTCGCGACTCGGTTGTAGGTATTCTGTTTAGTCCTGATGGAGATACACTGACAACGGTGTGTACGAATAACACAGTGCAAGTATGGAATACAGAAACAGGGGATCTCAAATACACCCTTAAACATGACAGCAGAAGTCAGAAAAATGATCAATAAAGGCATGGAGCAATACCATCAATGGATCCAAAGAATAGCATATTACCCTAAGAGAAATATAATCGCCACAGGAACAGGGAGTTCCGGTAGTTTGCTAACGTTGTGGGATGCGCTAATAGGAAGACCTTTGCATACTCTCCTAACATCAATCATCAATTCGTCCTCGGGTTGATGGCAATGCGAATAACATCTTGACGGAACGCATGTGTAAAAGCATCGTCAATCTCAGACAATGGATATGTTTTTCCGATGAGTTCTGCAAATGGGTAACGGGTCCGATTCTTTTCTATAAACCCCAAAGCCGTTTTTAGTACGGTAGGATGATAATTGTGAACACCTTGCAGCGTAATACACTTCGTAACCAGTTGGTGAACGTTGAATGGAATATTATCCAGTGGGTAAACATATCCGAGCGTCAAACATCTGCTACCGATTGCTGACCAGTTAATCATATCAGGTAGTGCAGACGGTGCACCACTGACTTCAACTGCAAGGTCAATGCCATGGCCATCCGTTACCTCTTTCAGTATAGTTGAAATATCTTCAGCAGATGTAGTGTCTGCGTTAAGGGTATGTGTTGCCCCGAACTGTTTAGCCATCTGTAAACGAAATGCGTTTTTGTCTACAATAGCTACAGTTTCGTAACCTTTTTCACGCAAATAGCATACTGCATAAATACCTAACGTCCCCGCACCGTGGACAATGGCAGTCTCACCTGGATATGTGCCAATTGTTTCCAAACCGTTTATGACTGTTGCCAGCGCACAATTAATAGGGGCTGCTTCGGCATCTTGAATCGTATCGGGAATTTTGTAGATTGCTGTTCCAGCTTTCAACTGAATATGCGATGCAAAACCACCGGATAACGTATCCTCACCTACGCACTGTGCATGTCCGTATTTGAACATCGTTTCGCATTTCTGCGGAAGTTTTTTGGTTACACAGTAATGACATCCCCCGCAAGAGGTCGTCAGACTCCAGACAATTCTATCACCTTCATGAAGTTGTTTCCCATCAGCAGAATGTAAGTCTGTAGGCGCAGCAACAGTTCCGACTGCTTCATGTCCGAGCACACATGGCACATCTGCACCGCGTCTACCTGATACAGTATGTAGGTCTGAACCGCAGATGGTTGCTAAGTTGACGCGCACAAGAACAGTGTTTGCTGAAACCTCCACAGGTACTTCAGAAATCTCAAATTGCGTGTCCACACCGTGAAATAGGGTAATCTGTGTAACGTCCTGTCCGTTTTCTGGCATTTATATTTCCTATGCTAAGATTTTGATAGATTTTACATTTACTTCATGCACTCTGCATCAACGAGGTTAAGAAACTTCGTCTACAGGGAACGAAAATGTTTGTTTTTTGTATTCCACCATGTAAACAGAATACCCAGAATTATGCAACATTTTACTTGCCACGTCAAGTATTACTTTGTATAATTTGTATAATTATTGATGACTTAAACGAGCATTGCCTAAGGAGTTAAACAATGGACCCGATTAAGGAATATCTAAAACTTGAAACACGCCGCCAATTTTTCGGCAAATGTGCAGTGGGACTTGGGGGTGCTGCGCTTGCTTCATTACTACCGACCTCAATTGTGAACGCACTAGATCAACAAGCACCAACAAAGACTGGTGGATTACCCGGTCTACCGCACTTCGCGCCGAAAGCAAAACGTGCTATCTACCTGTTTATGTCCGGTGCACCATCACAGATGGACATGTTCGACTACAAACCAACGATGGGAGAGTGGTTTGACAAAGACTTACCAGAAACCGTTCGGATGGGACAACGGCTGACGACAATGACTTCGGGACAATCGCGTTTTCCAATCGCACCTTCTATCTTTGAATTCAAAAAGTATGATAACGGTAGTGAAGGTGCCTGGTTGAGCGAATTGCTACCGCATACTGCGACGATGGTAAAGGACATCGCCATTGTCAAGAGTCTTCACACCGACGCTATTAACCATGATCCCGCAATCACCTTCGTCTGCACAGGTGATGAAACGCCGGGTAAACCGAGTCTCGGCGCATGGCTCAGTTACGGGTTAGGCACTGAAAACAGAAACCTACCATCTTTTATCGTCATGAACGCAACATGGACAGGTAGAAAGTCAGCCCAAGCACTCTATAACAGACTATGGGGTTCCGGTTTCCTCCCCTCCGAACATCAAGGTGTTCTACTTCGCAGCCAAGGTGATCCGGTATTGTTCCTTTCAAATCCGAAAGGGATGAGTGACAAGGCACGCAAACGTATGCTGGATACCCTCGTCAAACTGAATGAGGAACTCTATGAGGAGGTAGGTGATCCAGAAACGCATGCGCGTATTTCCCAATATGAAATGGCATTCCGCATGCAGTCCTCTGTTCCAGAACTTACTGATTTAAATCAAGAATCAGACAAAGTCAAAGAGATGTATGGTCCTGATGTCAACAAACCCGGCACATTTGCACACTGCTGTCTGCTTGCACGTCGTATGATGGAACGTGATGTCCGTCTCGTTCAAATATTCCATCGCGGTTGGGACCAGCACGGGAATCTACCAAACGACATCCGTAATCAGTGTCGTGACATTGACCAACCCGCAACCGCACTCGTTCAAGACCTGAAACAACGTGGGATGCTTGACGATACGCTTGTTGTATGGGGTGGTGAATTCGGACGCACCGTTTACTGTCAAGGCGCGCTCAAGAAGGATAACTATGGACGCGACCATCACCCGAAATGCTTCACAATGTGGATGGCGGGTGGCGGCATAAAAGGTGGGATTGTGTATGGTGAAACAGATGACTTCAGTTACAACGTCATCAAAGACCCGGTCTCTGTTCGTGACCTAAACGCTACGATCCTCAACCAACTCGGTATTGACCACGAAAGGTTGACCTATAAATTCCAAGGACTTGATCATCGGTTGACTGGCGTTGAGGAAAAAGCGCGGGTCGTTAATGAGATCTTGGTATAACCGAAATATTTAGGTGTATGGAATTGAAATGCAAGTTTACCACGGTACTGATCAAACTCTTGATGCAGATACATTCCTCTCTATTTTGCAAGCAGATTATGAATCAGTGTTTTTGACGAATTGTATTATTGAAGGTGCAATCGTCTTTTCAAGCGAATCCAGTGAACACGCCGTGGTGGATAAGGAAATTGTTTGCATAGGGTGCACATTTAAAAACAGCGTCAAATTCGAAAAAACAGATTTTCAAAAAGAGGTATTTATCGGGAATTGTGTTTTTCAAGATGCTGTTAACTTTCGTAATAATGTGTTCCAAAATTCCTGTGATTTTGGAGAATCGAAATTTGAAGGAGCTGCTCTCTTTCGTGGCACAACCTTTTGTGGGAAGGCATGTTTCCGTAAAAGCAGCTTCCAACAGGTTGCCGATTTCAACGAGGCACAATTCCAAGAAAACGGTGTTTTCAGAAGTGCAGTCTTTCAAAATTCCACACATTTCAACAGAACTATTTTCAACAAGAATTTAGATTTTGCACAATCACGATTCTCAGACACCGCAGATTTCAATGAGTCAACGTTTCGCGAAGAAATCGATTTCACATCAGCACGGTTCGCTGTTGCAGCGTCCTTTCGAAACGTGAGTTTTAATTCCGACACGATATGGCAGTGGCTGCGGAACAAATTTACCCATCAACCAGAGCAACCTACAGAATTTTATTTAGATAATCAAGATATTAATGGTGTTTCAAATCCATTCTTCAAGCGTTACGTAGCGGATCAACTATTCATACGCGCCTTCAAAGAAATACATCCGTTTTGGTCTATCGTTTGGAAATGGAGTTCAGATTATGGTCGTAGCCTTGCGCTTTGGGCACTCTGGTCACTGCTAATTGCCCTATCGTTCTCATTGGTTTATATGGCAGCACCGACGTGGTTTCCTGAACGGCTGCGTGAGGTGATGCCTCAATTTCATCAAGTGACTGGCGGCCAAGCAGGTGAACCTTTGACGTTTTGGAAATCCTTTTACTTTAGCATTGTAACCTTTACGACATTAGGTTTCGGAGATGTGGTGGCGGATAATACCTCTGCACGTATCCTTGTCACACTTGAAGTTATTTTTGGGTATATTATGCTCGGTGGGCTCATCAGTATTTTTGCGAATAAACTTGCTAGTCGGAGTTAATATCACATTGTCTGTGGTTTTGGCAGAATTCTTCCTACTAAAACATTGGTATCAAGGAGATAAATCATAATTTTGGATGATCTTCGTATATGCTTTCACGACTCACAGCATAATCGGACAATGGTTGAGCATCAGGTTTGGCAAATTTCCTTGCTAACACATCTAGCCTCTCTAATGCTGCTTTAAATTCCTCGTGCGATAACTTTTTATTGTTATTTCCTAACGGATCCATCATACCGTCGGGAATCTCTATAACTGAACCGTTATTAGAGTAGATATAAACTTCAAGTGCCATCTGTATCATCTCCTCTTCATGACGAGTTCTCTTCCGAAACTATTTCCTCATCATTCACTGTTTTTTCACGTATTTCTCGATTTTGCTCATCTATAAAAAACTCTAATTTCTGTAAAATTATCTGTTGTGTATTAGGAGGGAATTCGCTTATCCGACTTTCCAAAAAGTCAGTATGATTCCGTATGCTATTCTCAGACGCTGATTCTGTAAGAATTACGGGTTTACGTATACCGGTGGTTACATTGTGTAGGTC
>VXOP01000208.1 GCA_009839975.1 Candidatus Poribacteria bacterium | reverse complement strand
CAGATGTTACTATTCATATCTACGCTACGAATGGCAATGTGATCCGCACATTAGACTTAGGACATCAGACGATAGGCTTGTATCATCATCCAGGTACCGCAGCCTATTGGGATGGGACAAATGAACTCGGTGAGACCGTTGCCAGTGGAATCTATTTCTATACATTCACCGCAGGCACATTCACCGCAACCCGTAAAATGGTGATACGGAAATAGTACCATTATTTTTCTTGTAGCACATTCATCCTTGATTGTGCTTCTTTGTATAACAATTTGTGAGAATGTGCTACAGGTTGATAAAGCCAACCGAGTGATGAAACTTTATTACAGAGCATGACAAATAAAGTAGCACAATCTAACAGATTATGATACTATGTGGGACCTTAGGTTATATACAATTACTAATATATCGGAGAAGACACATGAATAAGCGATGTCTCACTTTGCTTATCTTGTTATGTTTCCTAACGACCTTTTACTTATCATACAGCATAGCACAAAACCCATCACAATTCAGCTTACCTGAAGGTGCCACTACTCGCTTTGGTAAAGGGAGTGCCTATCAGATTCAATACGCTCCTGATGGCAAGTACTTAGCAGTTGCCAGCTCCATCGGCATCTGGCTTTATGATACCAAAACCTACCGAGAAATCGCACTACTCACAGGTCATACAGAAAATGTCGCTTGTATAGACTTTAGTCCTGATGGAAAAACACTCGCAAGTGGGAGTAAGGATAAGACCGTTCGTCTCTGGGATGTAGCAACACGGCAACACAGACAGACACTCAACGGACATTTACATGAAATCAACAGTCTTGCCTTTAGTCCGGATAGCAATATACTCGCCGGTGGAAGTACTGGAGAACGTGACGGATTAGAGATTTTTGGGGCACAAATCATTATGTGGGATACTGCCACTGGTGAACATATACATACCCTCACAACAGAAAGTCAGGTTAATGCTCTCGTGTTCAATTCAGATGGAAGAATGCTGGCAAGTGGTGAAGATTGGCGTTTCTACCCAATACGTTTGTGGGACACAGAAACAGGGACACAGATATATACTTTAACCGACCCTACACTAAGAGGACGAAACCCTTTTACACAACAAGCAGTATTCTTTGGAGTGGGAAACGAGAATATACTGATACGAAAAAGTTCGGATGACACAATCAGTGTCTATGATATTAACAAGTTAAAACTGATCAGGATATTTACAGAAATAGCCGAAGACACATTCTGTGCGACAGTAAGTTCAGATAAACAGACACTTGCCACTGGAAATATTGAAAAAACAATCCAACTATGGGATATGGATTCAGGAAAACTCAAACGAACTATCACAGTTTCAAGAACACCTCAACACATTGCCTTTAGTCCGGATAACAAGACACTAACAATTTCGATGTTCGGTGAGACTATTGATATATTGGATGTTGCCACAGGCAATAGTAAACATACCCTTAGTGGGTTTAATCAACCCATAAGAAGTATTGCTCTTAATCCTGATAAGAACATCCTCGCAATTCAGAACAATGTAAATATAGATTTATGGAACATGGTAACGAATGAACATATCCATACACTCGCAGGTCATATTCGAAGACTAAACGCAATCGTTTTCAGTCCAGATGCTAAAACACTCGCAAGTGGGAGTGATGACAACACCATTCGTCTCTGGGATGTTGATACCGGAAAACTCATACGAACACTTGAGGGAATTCGGGGACATTCCGGACCTATTAAAACCGTTGCTTTCAGTCCAGATGCTAAAATACTCGCAAGTGGGAGTGCTGACAGCACTATTCATCTCTGGGATGTAAATACCGGAAAACGTAAGGTATATCTACCCACTCCCAGAGATAGTGGGCACTGCGTAGTGTTCAGTTCCGATGGAAAAACACTTGTAAGCGGCGGGAACGTTAGACATAAGGGAGAAGATCATTCATTCGGATACGAAGGAATCCAGTTCTGGCATGTGAGTACAGGGAGATATAAAGATAAAATAAAAGGGAAAATGGGAGACATTTTCAGTTTAGCCTTTAGTCCAGACGGTCAAACACTCGCAAGTGGTGAAGGTTGGGCGGATTACGCTATTCGTTTGTGGGATTTTGACAAGATGAAACTAATGCAAGCACTTAAAGGACATACAGGAGATGTCTACAACATAACTTTTAGTCCGGATGGTAGCACATTAGCAAGTGGGAGTGCAGATAATACCATCCGTCTGTGGGATGTTGTTACAGGAAAACACTTGCACACATTCACTGGACATACAGGTAATGTCAATAGTGTCGTATTCAGTAAGGATGGCAGGATGCTCATAAGTGGAAGTGAGGATGGCACTGTGCTCTTATGGAATCTCACATCCCTACAGAAAGAGAAATAGATACAAATCCGAATAGTTATTGTAACGCCTCCGCCAACTCCGAAAAGTCATTCACCGTCACATCCGCTTGATACTGCGTATCCTCATAAGGCATATTATAACGATTCACAAACGCGCCTCTATACCCACATGCCCGCGCACCCATAATGTCAAATGAATTCGCAGATACCATCAGACACGTATTAACTTCAATACCAAGTTCACCCGCCGCACCACGATAGACCGCTGGATGTGGTTTAAACGCACCAAACGATGTAACCGAAATAACATCATCAAAATCCCATTTAACACGGTCCTTGGCAAGATAATCTAAAAACTCAGGGTCTCCATTAGATAACACCACTAAACTATATCGATCCTTTAATTTCTGTAGCGCAGGTAGCACCTCAGGAAACGGGGACAAGCATTGCCACCCCTTCATAAATTCCTCTACCGTCTGAGGTGACGCTTCAATCCCGTTTCGCCTCAGTGTATAATGTAAAGCAAGACGCACGGTTTCCAGATACCCGCTATGTCCCAGCATCATAATCGTATCCTGATACTGTTCAATCCGTTGTCTGTAACGCCACTGTTCCCAAAAGTCATCCGCTGAAATCTCAGTAACATCTCTGGCATTCAACCCTTCACGAATGAAAGGCGTAAGACTACCGCCTAAATTTAAAATCGTGCCGAACAAGTCAAAGGTGAGTGCTTTGGTTTCAGAAAAAATTGGCATGTAATATCCTTGCGTTCAAAGACTATCCTAATTCAACAGTCCTACCTGTTGCCATCGCCTCAAATGCAGCATCAATCACACGCATCTGATTCACACAACTCTCAGGTGAGATACGATGCGGTTCTCCTGTTTCCAAACACTCACACAAATGCTCAAGTTGTTTTGCAAACTGATTAACAGGTTCGAAATCAATCACCTGATGACCTTCCCTATTCTGTAGTGCGATTTTAACTTGAGAACCACTGTTATTCCAAGCAGCATCAATTCGAAGCATACCACCCAGACCGGTCATTTCTGCATACTGTCCACCAGCACAATTAAAGCCGGTAGAAATCTGTGCGGTTTTTTCGTTTGGAAAAACTAATAACAGATAGGAAGCATCATCGACTTCTAATCCTGCCTGTGAAGCACCTGAGACTCTAATCGGTTCAGCACCGAACATAAACCGCGCATGGTGTATGTTATAGCATGCCAGATCGTAGATACTGCCTCCTCCCTTAGCTTTGTTAAAACGCCAGTTTGCTTCCGGTTTTCGGGTTTCAGGACCGCCCCCGCCACCACCTGTACAGAAGGTACTACGAAGCGTCATAAATTCCCCAATCGCACCAGAGTCAACTAACTCCTTCGCCTTGATATGCATGGGATGATGCCGAAACTTGAATGCTTCCGCGACGAGAATACCGTTCTCTTGGGCAGCACCGACAAACGCCTCCGCTTCCGCAGCAGTTGAGGTAAAAGGTTTTTCACACAGTATTGCTTTCACTCGTTGAGATTTTGAAATGTGAATACCTACTTCCGCATGGAATGCGCCCCATGTGCAAATAATCGCAATATCCAGATCTTCAGACTCCAACATTTCATCTAATGAAGTATAGCGATTAGCGGGATCTACATCAAACTGTTCACCGAAATTATTTACTGCACCTTCATGCACATCACAGATTGCAGCCAATTCAGCACATGATATTTGCTGAAGTCCGTTGCCATGCGCGCGGGAGATACCCCCTGTCCCTACGATTCCAACTTGGTAAATTCCATTTTTTGGCATAATAGTTCCTCATTTCATATTTTCAATGAATAACCGTTTTCAACAATCGCTTCACGTAAAAACGCAAATGGGAGCGGTTTTGGCTCCTCAACCCTTTTCCATCGTTCAACCGCTTCCGGTCTTACGATGATGCGACCTAACGACATCTCTAAAAACGCTTCAAGTCGTTCAAGCGTTTGCGCCTGATTTAACACAAAATCCTCAAAACGTACCTGCATAACATGTTTCGGTTTAGGTGTTGCTTTCATCAATTGATACTGGTAGTGCCATGATATCGCGCGACGTTCATAAACATCATCTGTCTGTGGATAATCAATACCGAAGTCGCGCAAGTTATCTGTTTTATGACTTCCCAAAATACAATCTCTGGGATCGCGTATCCAATGAATAAAACGGGTATCTGGAAACATCCGCGTTATCCAGGGATATACCAGTGTCGTCTCCGGAATCTTCCACCCTTTATACGTAGATGATGCACGCAGCACATCAGACAAATATGTAGTGATCAATCGTTCAAAATCTGGGTCAATCGGCATGGTAAAGAGCGGTTCAAAATTCCAGGATAATTCGCCCTTCCATTTGACATATTTTGCCAACACTCTACATGCATCATACATATCATGCGGTGGAATCTTATCCCCGGAAGGATTCAACTGACTCCCCATGTATACACCACTGGCATAGAGCGTGTGCGATATAGCACGTGTCCCAGAGTGACCACGACCAATCACTGTGATTAAGCTTTGCATAGAATATCTTACTATAGAATTGACTTGAAAATTTTAAAATAATAATTGATAATAGTTACGACAATTCATCATGGTTAACAGACGTTAGTCTTTGCAAATAAAGTGCTTCCATAAGATGAAATTGTCTCAATTTTCCATTTTATCAGAAACCGTAAAGAATAGAAAGATTTTTTTACAGAAATGTCCCGCAGAAAGGAACTATACATGTATAGATTGATTTCAACATTTTGTTTGAGCCTGTTAGTATTAACATCAATTGGATGTGACAATGTCAAGAAAGTATTAACCCCAAAACCAGAACCCACTGTTAAGATCGGATTTGTCGTTGCAGGTCAACGAGTTTCCTATCCAAACGGTGCTGAACTGGCTGTCGCAGAGATAAACCAGCAAGGTGGTCTTTTCGGTATGCAAGTTGAATTGATTGGCCACATCAATTCAGAAGCAATTCAGGACGTATCTGTCCAACTCGCTGAGGAACTGATCATTGAGGATGGTGTTGTCGCTCTAATCGGGCCGAACCGTTCATCGCACGCCGCTGTGGTCGGTCCAATTGCACAGAAACACGGCATACCGATGGTCACAACAACGGCAACGAATCCAAATGTAACCCAAGCAGGCGATTTCGTCTTTATGGCATCCTTTACGGATAGTTTCCAGGGTGCTGTGATGGCAAATTTTGCTAAAAGCGAACTCGGTATTACGACTGCTGCCGTCCTTACGCGAAAGGGAGACCTTTACACTGAAGGTATATCCGAATTCTTCGCAACTAATTTGGACAGTTTCGGAGGGGATGTGGTTGCACGTGAATTCTTTGACGTAGGTACCGAGGATTTCACCGAGCAGCTATCAAAAATCGCTGAGATGAAACCTGATGCACTCTTCACAGCTGGATTTGTCCAAGACATCGCCTTTATCACAGAACAAGCACGCGCTATTCCCATGACAAATGCCGACGGTGAACCCACCATCTTTCTCGGCGCAGACTCTTGGGATAGTACATTACTGTTCATGGATGAAAATGCTAAAATTGAAGGGAGTTACTTTAGTGGACACTTTTCACCTGATACAGATGAACCGAACGCACGCGCTTTTGTAGATACTTACGAAACGACATATCAAGCAACACCTACGGGTGGGGTGGCTGTCAGCTATGATGCTGTGAAATTGCTTATTGAGGCGATACAACGCGCAGGAAGTTTGGAACCTGAAGCAATACGGGACCAACTCGCTGCAACGAAAGATTATGTCGGCGCAACAAGTATTTCCATGTTTAACGAAAACCGACAACCCACAAAAAGTGCAGTGATCTTCACTATCAAAGACGGTGAAAAACAGTTCTATCAGCAAATTCATCCTTAATCCTTGTAGGAGAAATACATGAACAAACCACCAGAAACGTCCATCAACGTTGAAGAAGAACGACTTCTCAATTTCAGCACCACCTGTTTTGAAAAAGCAGGTATCACACACGAACACGCTGCACTCATCAGCAGATTACTTGTAAACTCCGATTTACGCGGTGTTCGAAGCCACGGTACACGAACACTCAGCGGGTACTGTGGCGGATTCGAAAACGGCAGCCTTAATCCCAATCCAAACATCCAAGTTATGCATGAAACACCGACTGCTGTTGTGCTAAATGGTGACGGAACACTCGGATACCTACCGATGGTGCGTGCTACAGAACATGCAATTGCTAAAGCAAAAGAGGTCGGTATCGGTATGGGACTCGTCCGTTACATCGGACACTACGGATCCGCAGGACACTACGCACGCCTCTGTAACGAGGCAGGTTGTATCGGTTTTTCCGTACAAGGCTACCAGAACCATGGAAATGCCAGTGGTCAGGACCCAAAACCGCAACTCGGCTACTACGGCAATCCTCCTATCTGTTTCGCAATACCCTCTGCCGGTGAACCACCTGTCGTGCTTGACGCAGCTACATGCATCATGGCGGACTATCAACGCGGTCCTGAATATGATGAACTGTTATCCTTTATCCCCGCAGCATTCTTCAAGAGTATCGGATATACCGCAGTCGCCTGCCTACTCGGTGGGGCATTAACCGGTTTTACTGAACCAGCACCGGAAGATACAGCAAAATGGAGTGGCGCAAAACGACACGGCGGCATGGTACTCGCTATACATATTGAATCCATCGTGCCACCTGAACTTTTCCACGCTGAAGTTGACCGAATGGTACGTGACATCCGAGAAACATACCAACCAATGCCAGGTACAGATAAAGCACTCCTACCCGGTGCAATTGAGGAGGAGCGAGCCGCACTACATCGTCTTGAAGGTATACGATACGGGGAAATGGAGCAAGCATCCGCACGCGCAGTGAGTGAACGACTCAACGTACCACTACCCTGGGATGATTAGCCTCACAGAGCATTTATAGTAAAGCTAACGATTAATGAGACATTACCATTTATCAAAACCACACATCGTAGGGGCGAGGTCACCTCGCCCGTTGTGGCGTGTTCCAATAGTTCTAAAGTTCACTCTACAGCAATATTCAATCGTCAGACATCAGTAACATATTATTTTTTACAATTTAACTCAATTTACAAGAAAGGATACTTATGAATCACAATATAAGAACCAAACCCATTTTCCTACTATGTATTATCTTATGTCTTGCGTGGTACATCCCCGCACAAGCGAATCTTCAACCTGTCCCCGTTCTGATCTCCGAACCCACCATCCCACACTATACTTTTGAAACCATCTCCGTTCCGGGAGTAGACTTCTTAGTGTTGTCTGCAAGTAGCGACTTTGGAGATTACGCAGGCTATACCCGCAGTGCTGATAACGGAAAAGAGATCGCCTTTACACTAATTGACGGTGTTTTTACGACCTATGACTTTCCCGATTCACAGAAAACGCATTTCTTTGCACTCGGCAATAATGGAGTCGCTGCGGGACACTACCAAGGAACTGATGGACTCTACCACGGTGTCGTGTTAGACGAAAATGGTGAGTTGAAGCAATACGATTTTCCAGGTGCTGCTCAGACGTTTATCTACGGCATTAGTGATGAAACAGGAGCACTGAGCGGTAATATTGTCGATGCAGCGGGGGTCTTCCACGCCTTCTCAGGGGATCTGACAATTACATTCCCTGGCGCAGTCAACACTTATGGAGACTATGTCAACGCCGCAGGAGCTGTTGTCGGCAGCTACATTGATGCCAATGGAATGTTTCATGGGTTTATACGTCACCCCGACGGCAGTTTCACCACTATAGACCTCCCAGAAATGCCGGATCTTGAATATCTATTTGTGAACACCATCACTGATGCGGGTGTTATCGGTTTCAGAGCCAAAGCTGTAAACGATATTCTAAGGTCTTATATCCTTCTACCCAGCGGCGTCCTCCATGAGGTGCGACTCCCAGGCAGTGTTATCACTGTCGTCCGAAATGTTAATCAGGATGGTTCCATCGTCGGTTACTACGAAACAGCGGATGGACGAGTACACGGCTTTGTCGGTATACCTGTTGATAAAGCAGTAAGTGATCATTTTGGCAACTACTATAATGTTACGTTGGCGAAAGGTTTAAACATGCTGTCTCTTCCTTTAGCATCACCAAAACCGATGACCGCAAAATCACTCGCTGGGATAGCGGGAGCAACTATAGTAATTGCACTTGATGCTGAAAGTCAACGTTTCATCGGATGGACACCAAACGCACCCGACGACGGTTTTGCAATTGAAGGCGGTCAGGGTTATATTGTTAACGTCCCAAAAACTCGCAATTTTGCTTTCATCGGAGCACCTTGGACAGACGCTACGGAGGAGGCCGCTGCAGCACCACCTGCTCTATCCGAAACAACGTCCAAGGAAGCCTGGGCATTTATCGTAAGTGGACATTTAAAAGGAAATACAACGGATGATGGGTACAAGGTAATAGTCCGAAATCTGCGAACAAACACTGTCATGACAGCACCGGTCCGGGAAAACTACTTCGCTGCTGCCACCGCGAATCTAAACTACCAGAGTGTCGTGCAGGTCGGTGATACAATGGAAGTAACCATTACCGATTCGCACGGCTATACTGTCTCGGAAAAGTACAGCTTTCAGGTGACACCCACCGATCTGGTGAACGCGTTTCTATCTGTCAAACTTGACAATATTGGCACACCGAAACACAACCAACTATTACAAAATTATCCAAATCCGTTTAACCCAGAGACATGGATTCCGTATCGTCTATCAGAAGACAGCAACGTATCCATTACAATTTATGACGCAACAGGCAGTATTATCCGAACCCTCTCACTCGGTTTCCAATCATTAGGGTTCTATCAAGAACGGGGTCGTGCTGCTTACTGGGATGGCAAGAACACCTTCGGTGAAAGTGTGGCAAGCGGACTCTATTTCTACCAGTTGACGACAAAGTCATTTCAGCAAACGCGGCGGTTGATAGTTGTTAAGTAGTATTCAATTTGCTACAAAGACTTTACACACCCGGAAATGAAAATGACTTGACATAAACGCTAAAACTTCTTAGAATCATCAAAAATGGTTATGGAGATATTAATGAAACTTGCAATATGTAATGAAATGTTTGAAGATTGGAAGATAGAAAATGTGTTCAGTTATGCTGGAGAACTAGGGTATGATGCGGTTGAAATCGCGCCGTTCACTTTGGCAGAATCGGTTTTAGATATCAGTGAATCAGAACGGACACGGATCCGACGTGCTGCTGCAGATGCAAAAATAGAAATTGCTGGACTCCATTGGTTACTCGTCTCACCACCGGGACTCTATATCAACCATCCAGACGCAGAAATCCGTGATGAAACACGCGACTACTTGCTGGCACTAATTAATCTCTGTGGTGACTTGGATGGTAAAATACTGGTATTCGGTTCCCCGCAGCAGCGCAACGTGATGGACCCGCTCTCTTTTGAAGAAGCATGGAATTATGCAGAAGAGACTTTCACTGCGGGTGCGGAACTTGCCGGTGAAAGAGACGTAACCCTTTGTATGGAACCGCTATCCAGCGATCAGACGAACTTCATTACACATCCAGATAATGCAGTGGAAATGGTGAATGCTGTGAACCATCCTAACTTCCAAATGATATTGGATGTCTGTAGTACGGCAAAAGAAGGATTGGATATGCCGACTCAGATTCGCAACTGTGCTAAACACGTCGCACATTTCCACTCCAACGACGATAACGGTTACCTTCCCGGTTCTGGTAACGTAGATTACCCACCAATCATTGAAGCATTACAAGAGATTGATTATCAAGGCTATCTCTCAACAGAAGTATTTGATTTCAAACCTGATCCAAAGACTATTGCCAAACAGAGTATTGATTTCTTAAATTCCTTATTATGACATTTGAATTACAAACCTGCTATAACGCATATAACAAACTCAGATCAGAAATGGGACGTTGGCTCAAACAGAGTATGATGCTTGATCCACCCGGACCAAACCGAGGTGGCGAAGATGAGGCAAACTATGCTCTTGCATGGTTCCCACACTATCTCATCACAGGCGATGCGAATGTCCTAAAACATTTTGACGCGCTCAAAGTGGCACTTATGGATTGGGTGGAACGTGATTGTCTGCATGGCTATGAAGCGAAAGCGGAAGCACACCACGGAACGGAACCGTTTCTACTTTTCCTGCCACGTTACATCGGATTAAATCCTGACGATACCGATGCTGTTACTCTGCTTACTGATGCCGCGGAACATATCGGGAATTGGGTAGAGGACATTCCAGCTTGGTATGACTACGCGCGGGATACTTTTATTGGATATAACATAGGCACGAAATATGTTGAGAACGATGAAAACAGTGCTTATGAACTTGCAGAGCATTTCCGGTTTATTCATATTGCTCTTGCTGCTTATCGAGTTACGGGTGAACAAAGATACGCTGAATGGGGGTTACGATACGGACGAAAACGTGCTGAACGACTCATTGCGGCACCGGAACCGATGCCGCTACTGTGGGATTTGAACGGAAACGGACTTAGTGAATCTGATGTTGATGCCAAAAACCTACATCGTCTCGTTGCAAGTTCACATCATATACGAGGTGATCCGTTATCAGGTATTGAGAACCTACTCGCTTCTGGGGCTATCTATGCCTTGGGGGACCTCTATCATCTATCAGGAGAAGACATCTATCAATCTGCTGCAAAACGTATTATTGAACCCCTCATTACATCGCTGAAGGATCCGTACAACGATCCTGCTGCGGCAGCAATCAGTTATTATCGTTGGTCTTTTAACGATACATGTTATGACGATGCTATAACTGATAATTTGCAGGGACTACCCTCTGCTTCACCTGATTTGTTGGCACTTGTTTTTCCTCAAGAAACTCGCCGCAGAGAACCTGGGGTGGGGAAAAGGGCAGATATGGCATATTGGGGTGAATGGTCGGATGACGGTTCGGTGAAGCCGATACGAGAACCTTCAACGGCAACATTAACCCTGGCATATCAGGTGACAGGGGACATCAGTTATGCGGTTAGAGCATTACGCAATGCATTCATTCGTTTGAACATGGCGAGGCGCGTCTTACGCGGTGGCAGGGAACACGCGGATATGGGTGGAGCGGTATGTTCTGTCGCTGCAGGGCACGGACGGAATTGGGGTCAAGGGGCAGTAACTGCTTGTTACGGACCGCTCCTTCTTGGAACTCGTGAAATCTTGGGTAAAGTTACCCCACTTATTGAGTTCAGAAATGAAAACAGGAAAGGTTCAATACCTGCTACGTTGCTATCTTTGGTGAGACCTATTATTGCCACAGATGTCACCGCTGAGGTGACCTGCTATAATAGTGGTGATTCACCCATCAAATTTGCTTGGACGTTACATCGTGATGTTGATGTATTAAAGAAAAAGACTGAAGAGACGGTATGGTATGAGGAAACACTTGCGCCGCAAGAAATCCGAAAGCGGATTCTGTAAGACATCGTTAAGGTAAAACTGATTATTCATCAAAATTCTGAGCGACAAGAACCAGATCTAGTATATTTACCTCTCCATCTCTGTTGACATCTGCCAGCGTATTTTCTTCACCGAAGTGAGTACCGACGAATACAAGATCTAAAATATTGATGTTACCATCCCTATGAACATCATAGAGTAAGTTGGAACTTACCAATTCATAAACAATATCCTGGCTATTTTCAAATTTAACAGGTCCGAAATCTGGGGCAAGCCATTGGTAGGCAGTAGCAGGGGTTGTGCCTAAAGCAGCGATACTTCGCGTGCGCAGCCTAATTTTCAGACAGTTCTGAAATGTACCTGCTGGTGTCGTTACATCTTCTACTGCTACGACTTCGTTTGTGCTAATAAACGTGAAAGGACCGACGATGTTGAGTTCTGATTCAGCCGAAATTTGCCACTCGTCTCCAAGTGCTATTGACGCTGGATAAAACAGTTGGGGTGGATACAGCAATGCAGTTGCTACACCGAAGATATCATCTACTTCCACAACATATTTATATACCTTAATCCCTTCTTCGTCGATATCCACAAATATTTCTTGTGTCATTGCCACATCAGTTCCCAATGTCTCTGTCACAGTTTTTATTATCAGAAGTTCAATATCGTTGATGGTTTCATCTGATGTTTCAATAGTGTAAGTGATTCGTTCAGCTTTGTCCTGGCTGTCCAGTACCCATCTGTTACCAATCTCTGTTGGGAAATAGTTTTGTGCTATCGTCGTGCTATTGAGGTTAAATATAAACAGGACAGCGAAAAGAAGTGTGAATGTGACATTCTTTAACATTTTCTGTTCCTTATGCAATCTTTGATTAGGTGTGTGCTGAATCAAAAGGAAAACGTCTTGATTCAGGGATTGCAGGACAATCAAGTGGGGTGATTGCTTAGTGCATCAAGACGTTTTGCAGAAATAGATTTTCAGCTCATTCTACTTTAGAATGATCATTCGGCGCGTAGCAGAGAAATCCTTAGTTTTAAGGGTATAGAAATATATACCGCTTGAAACGGTTTCACCCGTGCTGTTTTTGCCATCCCAATACGCTGCAGTTGATGCAGTCATATATGAACCTATAGACTTATGTCCTAAGTTGAGTGTCCGTACGGAATGTCCGGAAACATTATAGATTTGAATTGTGACGTTAGCATCTTGACTGAGTTGATAAGGTATCCAAGTTTCTGGGTTGAAAGGATTTGGGAAGTTCTGTGCAAGAATTGTCTTCTTTGGACGCACATCGCCAACCCGCATTTGTACGCTGAGAAAAGCATTATGAATATCTGTAGAAACTACTTTGCGTTGGAACGGACCGGATACTACATTTCCACTTTCATCAAGAAGAGCGACCTCAATGTCATCACCAAGTTGGACAACACTTTTTCGACTTGTGTCTGCCCAAGCGATAGAAACGGTTTTGTCTTCGGTGTTAACCTTTTTCGTTTTAACAGCACCTGTACGTAGGTTTTTGGCAGTCAAAGTATAGGAGATCCCGTCTGCTAAATCCTGTAATTTGCTTGTCATGACGAATCCCCATGCGCTCTTAGTCGTAGAGATTTTAGGTGCAGCAGACGCATCATCCGAATTGTTTTGCCAGGCTGTCCCGGTAAATGTGAAATTACCTCCTGCTGGTGTATTGACAATATAACCGCTACTGCCATCAATGTCAAACCCGTCACCTTCGTGGATGACAGAATATCCTACGAATTCTTGTGTTTCCGCATCTAACTTGATAACGATTGTAGAAACAAGAAAGTCTGAAAGAGATTTTGCCGTGTAAGGTTCTGCTGGCATCAGTGGAACAGAAATAAGGTTCAATCCCAACTCGAGCTTAATATTGAAGTTACTCGGTACGATGGGGTCTGTCGGTTCTTCAGGTGTTTCAGTTTCTTCAGGTGTTTCAGTTTCTTCAGGTGTTTCAGTTTCTTCAGGTGTTTCCACTGCAGGTGTTTCAGGTGTTTCCACATCTGGAATTAGACTATAACTTTGCAGTTCAAAGACAATACCTTGATCATTTTGAAATTTGATAGGTCCTACATCTGGTGCTAACCATTGATAAGAAGGGTCGGTAATGGTTGTTATGAGTGCTGTTTTTATCTCTCGTATTATCTCGAGTTTGACGCAATCTTCAAACGTTCCACCTGGTGTTTCAACTGTTTCCACGTCAACAACTGTTATAGTGCTTGTAGTTGTAGCAGTACCGACTAAGTTAAGTTCTGTTACTGTGACTAGTTGCCAAGTTCGTCCGAGTGGTAATTCAGCGGGGAAGAAAAGTGCTGGTGGATCAAGGATCGCAGCTGCGATGCCGAATGCTCCTTCTTCTAAATGTGTGCGGTGCAGCAATAGGTCTCCATTGTCATCAGAAATATAGTAAATATCATTATCAACAGCGTCGGTGCCGAGGGTTTCCGTAAGAATTCTCAGCCCGATTAGATCTTCACCTTCTACCTCCTCAATAGAATATGTTCGCCTTTCAGCTCCATCGGTACTCAGTAAGACCCAGGTGTTCCCGAATGTAGTTGGATAATAATCTTGTGCGGTAGCAGTAAGAGCGAAACTACACACAAGACCAGATACCAATAAAAATTTGAGCCAGGTTGCTTGTTTTGTTATTTTCATAGTGAATTTCTCCTTTCCAAAGCATGATTATTAGCGTTTAGAAATGGTTGCATTTTCAGCAGTAATGCTGGTTGTTTCAAACACAATTATTAATGCGTATCCCGTATTAGAAGATTCGATGCCTACGGTCGGTCGAATTTCATCCTGTTCCGAAATATATCGATATCCGAACCAAGCTCCGAGTGCCATAAGGAAAATGCCGATTGCTATAACGATTAAGACCAGTTTCCAAAATTGCATGTTATTATTCCAGAAGACGAGGTCAGTTAGTATTGAGGGTTACAGTGATGATCGTACTTATCCGTCCCTTACTGTTTTCTGCAAATAATGCTATTGATCCGGTGATAGGTGCATTCCCAAACCTTCCGGCAACCCATAGGTCATGTTTTCCTTGTGCATTTTTTGCGAATCCTGTTCCATCTCCTAATGGTAGAATTGCTCCGGACACCGAAATAATTCCTAAATTTGCTACTTCCGTTACATAATCTTCAACATTGGTCAGTATTTTTGCATTGAGTATTCCACCGAGACGCGAACCGGTGGCTTGAAATGTATCTGATGGCAAGTTCCACACTGGGAGGTTTTGTGCCAGTGGATAAAGCGATCTTTTGAAACTCACTATTTCAAAGATATCTCCACCACCTGTTTCATATTTGACAGGACCAATATTGGGTGCTAACCATTGATAAGATGTTGTTGGGTCGAGGTTCACTAAAGCACTTGTAAATCCCACTGTGAACTCTATTTTAGCACAATCATTGAAGGTTGCGACTGAGGTGCGGACAGGTTCAAAGCCAACTATCTTTAGAGTGGTCGTACTTTTTCCAGAAATCTTCAACCCCCCCAAATCGATTTCCGTATCTCCTTCTATCTCCCACATATTTCCTGATACTAATTGTTTAGGAAAAAAGATGACAGGGGTAGGAAAAGTCGCCAACACATCAACTTTTGTTCTATTAAAGGTGGTTTGTAATGCGGTTTTATGTATTTTAATTCCCACATCATCTGTCGTTACAAAGTACTCATCCGATCCAGTAACCTTACCAGTGCTAATTTTCTCAGTCGCAATTTTCAATAGGATTAAGTCTGCATCAGCAATATCCTTCGGTGTTTCCAGTGTATAAATGCGTCTGCGCTCACCATTCGTTTCTTCTAAGACCCACTCATTACCAACATTTGCTGGATAATAATCTTGCGCAGATAAGGTAGATGTGAAATTGCTCACAAGACTTAATACTGATATAAGTATTAGCAGATTCCATTTTGTAGTTGTTTTCAAAGCAAAATCTCCAGAGCCCGTTTGTTTGTCGGTATGTTGACTCATTTCAGAATACGTGTGATAATGTTTTAATGTTACAACAATAGACTAGAAATTACAAGTTAAAAGAATGCCTATAGTCCATTAAAAGAAGTTTTAATGAAATAATTCACTTTCAAACATAAGGATTCTCAAGATATGAATGTAGTACCAAAAGATTTTATTCGCGTCATGCCTGATGCGATTCGAAGTTTTATCACTGAAGTTTTCCAGAAAGCAGATGTATCTAAGGAGGACGCAGTGCACATTGCTAACCTGTTAGTTCTGACTGATCTACGTGGCGTCTTCAGTCATGGCACGCGTCAAACACCCGGATATGTGGGGATGATGCTTGACGGCAAAGTCAATCCGAAACCGAATGTTCACTGCATTGATGAATCCCCTACAACTGCCGTGTTTGATGGTGATGGTGGAATGGGTCATTTTGCTTCCTATCAGGCGGCAAAAGCAGCAGTTAAGAAAGCAAAAGAGATGGGATTAGGGGCTGCAACCAGTCGGAATCATTTCCATTTTGGAAGTGCGGGTAAGTATTCCCGACTTGCTATTGAAGAGGATTGTATTGGGTTTGCTGTCTCTTGCCACCGTTTCCGTCATAGTCCAGATGGTATGATTGTGAACGCTACGGGTGCATCACCGATGAGTTTTGCTATTCCTGCTGGTAACCAACCCCCGATAGTCGTTGATATGGCGATCGGTATTGATGCAAGGCTTCCATTAGAGCAGGCTTTTGCACAGAGTCCTGCTGCCTACTTCAAGATGTTGGGTTTGAGTCATGTGAGTCATGCGCTTGGTGGTTTTATGGCAGGTATCTGGTTATTTGATCATCCACCGGATCCGCCGAGGATATGGGAAGGTGCGAATCAAGGTGCTTTCATTGCAGCGTTTGATATTTCCAAGTTCCGCCCTATTGACGAGTTTAAAGCTGAAGTCGACCAACACATCCACGACGCCCGACAGATGCGCCCTGCACCAGGTTATGACCGATCTGATCTACCCGGTGGGTTAGAATGGGAACGCGAACAGGAATGGACTGAAATTGGTATTCCTCTTGGTGAAGCGCACCAAGAACAGTTTAAAGCACTTGCTGAAGGGGTCGGTGTCCCTCTTCCTTTCTAATACCTGAAGATAAAAAGTCCTTTGGGTGATCGACGGGCAATGAATTGCCCGTCGAAATATTACTCAATTTTGAATTTTAGTCTTCATCCGAGTGCCGTCTCTTCTGATAAAAAAGGTGGCAAGATATTTACACACCCATACAATTTTTTTGTTTACAAATTTATGCATTTTTGATATACTTATGTTGAGAATCAGAACCAAAGACGAATTTGCGCCAACGTGTATAAATTCGTGGGTTCGGAATTCCTTTCCCATTATTGTTCTTGATCAACACATTTCAATTCAATTCATTTTTAATTTTTATTAGGAGGAGTATTGCGATGAAAATCAGATTATTTCACATAGGTGAAATTATTATTTTT
>VXOP01000396.1:10716-17562 GCA_009839975.1 Candidatus Poribacteria bacterium | reverse complement strand
CGTTTGATTCACTTGATGGAGATGAAGCGATTGACCATTCAAAGTATGGAAACAATGGTGAATTAGTTGGTGATGCCGAACTTGCTAATGGTAAATTTGGTAAGGCACTCAAACTTAACGGTTCAACCGACTGGGTTGTAGTACCACATGACGACATCCTCACTGTTAATAAAGATGTAACCGTCATGGCTTGGATTAATACAGAGAGACATATGGGACCTAACACCCAACGTTGGCAAGGGATTGTAGCGAAAGGTAATAATCCCCGTTCTTATAGTTTCTACACTGAATCTCCAAGCGAATGTCTGCACCTAAGTGTTGGGGGAAGCGGAAGCGTCTGTACCGGGAAAATTGCATTGAATGAGTGGCAACATGTCGCTGCGCAGGTAGATAATGGAACTCACCGGTATTGGCTAAATGGTGAAAATGTTGGTGAATTCGCTGGAAAGAACCCACCCCCTGGTAACGGGGATAGTTCAGATGTTTTGGTGGGAAAAACACATGAAGGAAACCGTGAATTCCTCGGTCTAATTGACGAAGTCAGAATTTGGAACCGGGCACTCTCAGAAGATGAAATTGTTGATCAGATGGAAAAGGGTCATTTTGAACTCTTTCCTGTTGACCCACGTCAAAAATTAGCTACGACGTGGGGTACTATTAAAACTAAAAAACGATAGTTCTAAATCGGTAGGTTTATATCTATCGCTATCAATAATCAATAGTATCACTTTGACCAAAGACAGTATGATTGAAGGACAAAGATGGTATGATTGGAGGAAAATAAATTATGAGGTCTATTTTTGTAGTGTTAATCCTAACGCCATTGTTCATAACGTTTGGCATAGTACCATTCGCCAACGCAGAGGTGTCAGGTGACAAGTCGCTTATCCTCTATTTCTCATTTGATGAGTTAGATGGAGATATGACCATTGACCATTCACTTTATGGCAATAATGGGAATATTCTTGGGGCACCTGAGTTGGTAGATGGTAAGTTCGGAAACGCACTAAAATTTAATGGCGAAAGTGATTGGATCGAAGTTCCACACGACGACATCCTGACAGTTACTGAAAGTGTAACTGTAATGGCATGGATAAATGCAGAACGGCACATGGGACCCAACAACCAACGTTGGCAAGGTATCCTCGCAAAAGGAAATAACCCGCGTTCTTACAGTTTCTACACTGAATCACCAAGTGAATGCTTGCACCTGAGTGCAGGTGGAAGCGGTAGTGTATGCACAGGAAAAATCGCCCTCAACGAATGGCAACATGTTGTTGGTCAAGTCGATAGTGGCATACATAGATATTGGTTAAACGGTGAACCAGTCGGTGAATTTGGTGATAAGAATGCATTACCCGGGACTGCTGATACTTCAGTTGTCTATGTCGGCACTACTGGGGAAGGCGCAAACCGTCGTTTCCTCGGTCTAATTGACGAAGTGCGTATCTGGAATCGCGCACTCAGTGAAGACGAAATTCTTGCTGAAATGGAAACCGGATACCAACCTGGAACAGCAGTTGATCCACGTCAGAAATTATCAACTACATGGGGTACAATAAAGTCAAGTAAGTAACGAACAAATAAGTAACGGCTTACATTTGTAACGTACTTCTTCTTGCAGGTGAGCAATAACACGCTCACCTGCCATATTTACACATTTCATGATAAGGAGTAGATAGCGTAACGTGAAAGGAAAATTTATACAATCTCAGGAAGTAGAACGGGACAATCTGGACTGGGGTGTCATCGGATGGCTGAGTCGCCCAGAAACGACCGGCGGGCAGGATATAGTCGCTATGGAAGTCAGTCTTTCCCCCGGATACGGACACGATTTTCATAAACACCCTGAACAGGAAGAAGTCATCTACGTTATTGAAGGAAGCGTAGAACAGTGGCTTGAAGATAAGAAGCAGACACTCAATGCAGGTGACTCTGTCTTCATCGCAGCAGATGTTGTTCATGCATCTTTTAACGTCTCATCAGAACCCGCAAAACTGTTTGTAACGCTAAGCCCCAGCAAAGGGGATGAAGGGTATCAACTCGTTGATGTCTATGAAGAAGCACCGTGGAACACGCTTCGATCATAACCTTGAAAACGACTTATTCCAATTGATCTTTGCTTTTCCTTGTAATCCTACCAGCAGACAGATATAATATGTGAGAGTCTCTTGGGAGTTGAAAAATGCATGAAACGTCAGCACCTGAAACATCGCTGCACCTCCGTCAGCGAATGCGAAAGTTCTACGAAACATCACAGACATATAAGAAGCTATTAGATGCACATGATGAGAACTATCTCCGACACTATGTGGATTTGGTCATCCGTTTTGCACCAAAAGATTCTAAAATCTTGGATCTCGGTTGTGGCAACGGGATATCCTCTCGATTATTAAACCAAGCAGGCTTTGACGTCGTTGGAACTGACATTTCACCGCTTTTTCTTGAAGATGCACGGAACTGGGAAAGTTTACACGACAAGCCAAAACTACGATATCAGGTCTGTGATGTTTTAGAACTGCCATTTGAAGACGAATCTTATGATGTAGTCTGTTCAAATGAGTTGATAGAACACCTGCCAGACGTAGAAACAGCATTGCAGGAGATGGTACGCGTTGTGCGACAGGATGGCAGAATCGTGCTTTCAGGACCGAACCTCTGTTCACCGTTGACCTCACTATTTGATTGGACTCGTCTTATGTGTGGTAAATCTGGACGACCTGTTTGGGGAGAAACAAAACAGCAAGCATGGCAACAGTTTAAACAGAACTGCAGACTATACTTAAGGAAAAGATTCTACTCGAAAAAACCTGTCAAACAGTCTATTAACTTTATTTATCGCAATCCAGATTTACAGGAAAATGCAATCGGCGGGGATGCAGACAGTGCCTATTTGGCTAATCCGATTGATCTTGCTCAGTTCTTTGAACAGAATGGGTTCCGCATCGTCAAAAAGGCTGTCGGTTTCGGTATAAAAGGTAGAATTGTAGCACACCTGTTACCCTATCTCAGTCCTTACATCACGATGGTTGTGAAGAAATGAACATTCGTCCAGACGACTTTGTTTTAGAGATCGGGAGTGGTCACAACCCAAAAACAAGATCGGATGTCTTATGTGATAAGTTCATTGATGATGACGAAGAACGGGGTGGGAAGTTAGTCGTAGACCGTCCTATCGTAGAAGCTGATGGACAATATCTGCCTTTTGCTGAAAACGCATTTGACTATGTAATCTGTTCACACGTCTTAGAGCATGTTGAAGACCCAGAGCTGCTGATCTCCGAATTGATGCGTGTAGCACAACGCGGCTATATTGAAACACCTTCAGAGATCGGTGAAAGGATTTACGGTTGGCAATATCACAACTGGATCGTCAATTTAATTGATGGACGTTTGGTATTACAGAGGAACGATAAACGCGCAGAATTTGGATTACTATTCCATACATTAGCAGAGACAGATACACACTGGCGACGTTTTCATATCTTACACCATCATCTCTTCCTCGTCCAATATGAATGGGATGGGAAAATTGAATACGAGATAGTAGACGAGGATCAACCACCGCTGCCAGGTACCTTTTTAGACTTGCAATGTCCAGAGACTATTGTAGAACTTCTAACATCAAAAAACGCAAGGCAGAATCGGAACAAGTTACTGCTCACACTGAAAAGTATAGTACCGCGCAGTTTCGTTGCTTATATCAAGTCTTTTTTAGTAAAGACCCGAAAACAACACACGAAAACATTGAATGTCAAATCATTGTATGACATCCTCGTATGTCCTAAATGTAAAGGTGAATTAACCTTTAATGAACAAAATATACACTGCATAGCATGTAAACAACGGTATCCCATTGTTGATGGCATACCGAGATTTACATAAGATAAGCAAAGATATGGAAATATGAGCACAAATAATATTGAAGAACGAAACATAGTTATAATTGGAGGTGGCACTGCTGGATTTGCTGCCGGAGTCTATACATCTCGTGCTATGCTGGAACCTGTGCTTATTACAGGGGACGCACTCGGTGGACAACTCTCCTTAACGCTTGACCTTGAGAATTATCCAGGTTTTTTTGGGCATGAGGCATCTGTCTTTATCCAAGGCATGCAGGAACAAGCGGAACGGTTTGGCACTGAGGTGAAATTTGATACAGTAACCGAAGTTGATTTTGAAAAACACCCTTTCGTCGTGAAAACCTATGGCAAAGAATATCACGCTAAATCTGTGATAATCTGCACAGGTGCTTCACCGCGAACACTTAACATACCGGGTGAAGAGGGTTACGGTGGACGCGGAGTCTCTTACTGTGCCACCTGTGATGGTTTTTTCTTTCAAGATCAACGGCTCATCGTCGTTGGTGGTGGTGATGCCGCGCTTGAGGAGGGAATCTTTCTAACCAAATATGCATCTGAGGTATACATCGTTCACCGACGAGATCAACTCCGAGCAAGTCAGATAATGCAGGAACGCGCTTTCAAAAACGATAAAATAAAGTTTATATGGGATACAATCGTTGAAGAAATTTGTGGAGATGCGGATAAGGTAACGGGTGCAAAACTCAAAAACCTAAAGACAGGGAACACTGAACTATTCCCAATTGACGGTGTGTTTATCTTTATAGGACATATTCCGAATACGGAACTCTTTACGGATGTGATTAATATGGACGATCAAAGATATATCATAGTTGATGATATGCAACGGACAAACATTGATGGAGTTTTCGCAGCAGGTGATGTACATGACCACGTTTTCCGTCAAGCGATTACAGCTGCAGGTGCAGGTGCAGCGGCGGCGATTGCTTCTGAAAAATTTATCGCTGAAATGGAGAATCGTGCATATCCAGGGAATTGAATTATGAATAACCGAAATAACAGACGGCTTGTCCTCGGCTTAGATTCAAGCACACAGAGCCTATCAGCAATCGTCATAGATATTGACTCTGCAAAGAAGTGTTTTGAACACGCTATTGACTATCGCGCAGATGAACGTACCAATTGCTTCAGTATCGGAGAAGATTATATCTTACCTCCCCGTCATTCAATGGCTGAAGGTGAAGCCGAACAACCACCGTTGATGTATCTTGCATCGCTTGATGCAATGTTTGCGGATCTGCGAAAGGCAGATGTTGCGTTAGAGGAGATAGTTGCTATTAATACATCAGGACAGCAACATGGTCATGTATATCTGAACAAGAATCTCTCGATTATTTTCTCCAACCTGCTTAGAGCAGAAAGTAGTACATTAGAATTAAAGACGTTATTGGCGGGTGTCTTCTCCTATTTCACCGCACCGATATGGATGACGGCGAATACCTTAACACAGGCTGCTCATGTGCGAGAAGCAGTTGGTGGAAAAACAGAGATGATCGCGCTATCCGGTTCGGATGCGCCGCTGCGGTTTACGGGCGCGGTTATCCGACGGGTCGCTGAACAATCTCCTGACGAATATGCAGCAACAGAAAAAATACAACTTATCAGTAGTTTTATACCAGCAGTCCTAACAGCAAATCCATTAGTACCGATTGACACGGGAAATGCGTGCGGTATGTCACTCATGAACTATCGGAAAAAGGAATGGGACAACGAATTAATCGCAGCTACTGCTGCTGGTATACAAGGCGGTCCAGAGGAATTACAGCGGAAACTACCAGAACTTGCGCCACCGGATACCGTTGTGGGAAATATTGCAAAGTATTTCGTGGAAAAATACGGGTTTTCAGATAACTGCACAATCGTTGCAGGATCAGGTGATAATCCGCAGGCGAAAGTGCCAGTTGCTGGAGATTTACTCAGTCTCGGAACAAGTTTCGTCAATATGGTATCTACAGATGGTAATACACTTGACCCAGAAGGTTATGCAAATGCTATGTACGATGGAATTGGACGGCCATTTATGTTTGGATGCCGAACAAACGGTGCTATGGTCTGGGATACTGTCAGAAGTAACTACGGATTAACCAAAGAGGAATACGAACCGGCAGAGAAAGCATTACAAGATGTTTCACCGGGACAATACATGACATTCTGGCAACCAAAAACGGAATCTTTCCCTGTCTCTGGGGCATTTGATATAATACGAGCAAGCAATACAGAAGCAACTAATTTAGCTGAGGATTATACGGGTGTAATTGAGACAAGTCTTGCAGCGGTTTACATCTTTTCTCAAGTATTTACAAAACAGACAAACGACCCTTTGTATGTAACAGGGGGTGCAACAGATAGTCCGGAAATAATGCGACGTGTCGCAGGAATTTGGAACAGATCTGTTGTGTCGGTAGAAAAGGGCGGCGCAGCTCTCGGTGCTGCTGTAGCAGGCGTAAAAGCATATTGTGATCACATTGGTGAATCTTTTAACGTTGAGGATTTTAGCAAGACTGTCCTAAAACGTGGCGTACTTATTCAGCCTAAACCTACTGATGTTGCAGCATATCACAGAGAAGGTAATTATCTACAGCGATTCCGAGAGACATACCAAAGGATCATCGACAAGAATCCTTTATAGCTTAAGGAGAACAGACGATGAAAAAGAATTTATACGCAATTACCGTAACACTACTCATAACACTCATAACCACACCCAGCATCACCGCCCAAGAATATACAAAATGGGGGTTACCCGAAGGTGCGACAGCACGGTTTGGGAAAGGGACAACATGGGGTGATATGGCGTATTCACCAGATGGTACCAAGTTCGCTCTACCGAGCCAAAGCGGCATTTGGATATACGATGCAGCCACATTAGAAGAACTGGACATATACACTGGACATACAGATTGGGTTGGCAGTGTTGCATTTAGTCCTGATGGCAATACACTCGCAAGTGGGAGCAGTGACA
>VXOP01000396.1:0-10616 GCA_009839975.1 Candidatus Poribacteria bacterium | reverse complement strand
GACAAAACTGTTCGATTGTGGAACGCAAAAACAGGCGAACATCTCAAAACATTTGATGTTTTGTCCTCAGATATTTCATTTAGTCCGGATTGGACGATGATAGCGAGTATAAGTTATGACCTTGATGTTTCTCTCCCAATCGTGATCGGCCCAACAGGGACACACCAACGACCACCAGACAGAGTCATCCACTTGTGGGACATAACAACAGGAGAACACTTACGAACACTTGAGGGGCCCCGCGGTTCGATTTCAAGTATCGTCTTTCATCCCAACAACAACACCCTCGTAGGCGGAAGTTGGGATGGCATCCATCTATGGGACGCAAAAACTGGGGAACATCTCAAAACACTTGAAGGACATACAACTTGGGTCGACTACCTATCTTTTAGTCCGGATGGCAACACACTTATAAGTGAGAGTCGGGATGCTACTATGTATGTGTGGGATGTCAACTCTGGGAACCCTAAACGTTCAATTGAGGGACATGCGATTTCGTACAGCAGCGTTGCTTTTAGTCCGGATGGTAGCATACTCGCAGGTGGCGTTTATGAAGGAGGTATCCGATTATGGGACATAAAAACGGGTGAAGAACTCAAAACGCTTACAGGGACTGGAGGCAGGGTCTATGAATTGTCATATAGTCCAGATGGTGATATGATCGCAAGTGTAGGGCCTGATCAGGGAGCAATCTTTCTGTTAGATGTAAACACCACAAACGTTATCCGTAGAATGAGATCGGGGTTTTGCAAATGGCTTGATTGTGTCTCATTTAGTCCAGATGGTAAGTTAGTTGCAGCCGGTGGTGAAGGTATTGAAGGAGACATCTCTATATGGGATGTAGGAACAGGGAAACTTCACTTTAGAATTTGGGAACGGACAAGGTTCGTTGAGAGTGTTGCTTTTAGTCCGGATAGCAAGATGCTCGCTTATGGGGGGACAGACGATATCATCAGACTATGGGATGTAGATTCGGGAGAACGCATTCGCATGTATGAAGGACATACGGCTAATATCAGAAGTATCGCATTTAGTCCTGATGGAAACACACTCGTAAGTGGCAGTGGGCACTATGCTGATGGTGATAACACTGTCAGGTTGTGGGATGTAAAGTCGGGGGAACTGTTACACACCCTTGAGCAGCATACGGATATCGTCAATAGTGTCGCTTTTAGTCCGGATGGGAACATCATCGCAAGCGGCAGTTCTGACACATACATTCGGTTGTGGGACGCAAATAAGGGGACACATCTTCGCAAACTTGAGGGACATACAGGACCCGTGCACTCTATATCCTTCAGTAGTGATAATCACACCCTGGCAAGTGGGAGTTCCGATGGCACTGTGCTGTTATGGGATTACAGATCCGAGGCTAATGTGGATGAGCCGTTTCCCGTTGAGTCACGCGGCAAGAAACTTGTCACACTTGGTCAGATAAAGCGTAACCGACTGTTCCAAAACTATCCTAACCCATTCAATCCGGAGACGTGGATACCATATCAGTTGGCATCACCTGCACATGTACGTATCTCTATTTGGACTGAAGATGGCAAGTTGATTCGGACGTTGGATTTAGGAAATAAGCTTAGCGGCATCTATCAAGACCACGACCGTGCAGCTTATTGGGATGGTAAAAATGAGAATGGAGAGAAAATCGCCAGTGGTGTATACTTCTACACCCTCACCGCGGGGAATTTCACTGCTACGCGCAAGATGTTGATACGGAAGTAACGGTTCGCTTTCAGTTATATACCCCACAACGGGCGAGGAAACCTCGCCCCTACGTTGGGTGGACTCCACAAACGTTGAAATACCTCATTGATTATTAACTTTACTAAGATTAATCACAGAACTTATGAAGAATGTAACACCCATTGACAGAAAAAGCAAACTCACACACATTGACACGGAAGGAAATACACAGATGGTTGATGTCGGAAGCAAACCGCAGTCTTTGCGCACAGCTATTGCCAGAGGACATGTAACGGCTCAACCAGAAACGCTCAGACTCATTTCGGAACAACAGATGAAAAAAGGTAATGTTTTGGAAGTTGCACGACTTGCTGGATATATGGCAGCAAAACGCACAAGTGATCTCATACCGTTGTGCCACCCACTAAATCTTACCTCGATCCGAGTGGATGTGACGATTGTTGATAAAAAAATAGAAATAGAAGCAGAAGTGCAAACTGTTGGACGCACAGGTGTGGAGATGGAAGCACTTACTACTGTATCGGTGGCAGCTCTGACTGTATATGATATGTGCAAAGCAGTTGACAGAGAAATGTGTATTTCAGAGATAAAATTAATTAAGAAAACTGGCGGCACAAGTGGTGATTTTAAAATAACCGGAGAGTAGTGATTTTCAAAATGAAATTTAATGCCAGCAAACATAATTTGCTGTAGTAGGAGAAAAATGATGCGAAGGTTTACTTTAATAATACTTACTATTTTCTTAATGGCGACCACATTAGCTTATGCCACTGACTATGTACTGATTATTGGAGGCGTTGGTGGTGAAAAATCATACTATGACAAGTTTTGGAGTGCTACCTCAAGATTCCATCAATTACTCACGCAACAATACAGTTATTCACCTGAACAGATAACATTCCTTTTTGAAGACCAAGGAAATTTACCAGGACTGGTAACAGGTGAAGCGAAACGGCAACCCATCTTAGATGTTTTCACACAACTCGCTGAGAAAATCCAACCAACAGATAGATTCATCCTTTTCATGATTGGGCACGCTTCACGTGCATCGGACGGTGTAAAATTTAACTTGCTCGGACGCGACATCTCACAGCAGGAATACACAGACAGTATCAACAAAATCAACGCCGAACAGCAACTACTCATTTTTGGATTTCAATACAGTGCAAGAGTTGTTAAAGACATTAGCAAGGCTGGACGGATTATCCTTACATCCAGCTCTGCAAAAGAGGGATATTCCTCTCAAGTCAGTTTCGGAGATTTATTTGTCGATGCTTTCTCTGAGTCCGCTGCAGATGCTAACAGCGATGGTGCTATATCAATTTTTGAAGCATTTCTCTGGATGCAAAAACGGACAGACGAATGGTACGAACAAGAGGGTGTAATTCAAGCAGAACATCCACATTTAGATGATAACGGTGATGGGAGAGCAGTTCGAAAGGATCTGGAAACGAGCGGTGAAGGAGCAGTGGCGGATAAAGCCTTTTTAGGCAGACGGCTGACACCGCTACCGCCACCAGAGGAGAGTACGGCACAGAATGTAACTGACGAACAAGACGATTCAGCCAATGCAGATAAACTGACACCTGTGCACGCAGAAGGAGAGGAACATAGTGAAGAAAATGAACAGACCGGAATGAAAGGAAAATCATCCCTTCCGTATAACTTTATTAGTGAGGAAGACGAACAAACAATTCAAGCAGGGATTGCTAATGCCCCAAATGAACCGGCACATTTAGATGATGGTGCTATTGTGCTATGGGAATCAGAGACGTATGATGTTGACGAGAATAGCAGTCATGTTTATTCAACACGACGGGTGGTAAAGATTTTCAATAAAGATGGGTTCCATCTCGGTGAAATTAAGATACCGTATACATCTGGGGCAGATGATGTTACAATACACCATGCGCGAACGGTTCTGCCAGATGGTTCTCAAGTAGAATTGGATAAGGATAAAATCGTCCGTGGTATTACTCCCGCATCGGCAACTGAAGCAGGTTTGCACGTAAACACACGGCTGATGTATTTTGAGTTACCAAAAATGGCTGATGGTTGTATCATTGACTACGCCTATTCTGCTCAGAATCCGCCAAGTGTTATGAAGGGTGAATTCTGGAGACACGTCCATTTTCAGATTGATAACCCCATTCAATACTATCGTCTTACAACGCATTTACCGAAAAAACTGAATCTTCTTTTTAAAGTTGATGGACCGGCTATGACACCGACAGTTACTGAAAATAATTACACGCGCACCTATACTTTTGAAACAACTGATGTCCCCGCTTTGCGACGCGAACCCTTGATGCCTGCTGTTTCAGATTTTGCCTACAGTATCAGTCTGTCTACCATCGATTCATGGGATAAATTAATCAATTGGTACGCAACACTAATTCGTGAGCAAGATAGAAGCACTGAGGAGATTGAGCAGAAGACGAATGCGTTGTTAAAAGGCGCATTAACGCGCAATGAAAAAATCAGAAGACTCTATGAATTTGTCGCAACGAAAATACAATATGCAGGAGATGAGCGAGGGATATGGGCGATCAAACCTTATCCCGCTGGTGAAGTATTAGAGAAAGAGTGGGGAGACTGTAAGGGTAAATCAACGCTACTCTCTACGATGCTTCGCATTGCGGATATTGATTCTTATCCAGTGCTGATTTCAGCAGGTAAAGAAAGCAGAGTCATAAGAGATGTGCCATCACTTTCATACTTCAATCACATGATACTCGCTGTAGATGGTGGAAAAAATAAAGATCTAATCTGGCTTGATCCCACCGCTCACACAACGCCTTTCGGTGACTTTCCTGTAGGCGACCAAAATCGTTGGACAGTGATTATCAACACAGATGCACCAAAGTCAAATACCACGGAAACGCAGGTAGCGGACATTGAAAAGATTGATGGTGAGCAAGTAAAAGAACGGCTTTTCGTATTTCAAAAAAGTCCAGCACTCCCCGCAGATACAAATAGAAAAAGCACATCTACGCATGTCAGAGTCAAAAAGGATCTGAGTGTAGAAGTGACACAAGAACTGTGGGTCTCTGGTGATTTCAATGCCAGATTACGTGCGCGTATCCTACACGCAAGTAATCGGGATGAACGCGTTCAATTGCTACGTGAAGCATTGGAATTGGATGAACGTGCAATAGTTGATGATCTGAAAATCTCAGAAATTGAACAACTGAATAAAGATCTGAAAGTTGAACTCACTTGGTTATGCCAGGAATATGTCTACGAAATTGGTGGTAAATATATTTTGGAATTGCCTGTAGTCAAGCACCCTTATGCGATACTCCTGTCGGAGGAGGATCGTGAACATCCCGTTCTAATTGGAAAGTCTCTCACATTAGAAGACAACATCACTGTTGATGTGGAAGCACCCTTTAAAATAGATGCGGTGCCAGAGGCTAAGAAACAGAAGACAGGTGTCGCTGAAATTGAATTGAACTTTAATAAGTCAAGACAAAAAGCAGAAATGAAACAGACGATACGTTTCCACGCACCATCGGTAAAGGCGGAACAAGTCACACAACTCACAGATATTGTCAGACTCGCTTCCAGCCGAAGTACGAAACGAATTATATTAAACCAGAATCCTGAATAAGCACACATCGTGTGCAATCATAATAAGTAACACAATCTGTTAGGTTGTGTCTGTAAGGAGTTAGTAGATGGCAGCAACAGAAGAAGTCAAAGCTATTGAAGAGTTGATGGAAAGTCAAGATTTAATCGTGACGCAACTCAAAAAAGTTATCATCGGTCAAGAAGAGGTTATTAATCAGATGTTGATGGCACTCTTCGCAGGTGGACACTGTTTAGTAGAAGGTGTACCAGGATTAGCGAAGACCTTGATGATTAAAACCCTCTCTGATATCCTTAATCTCAAATTTAAGAGAATTCAGTTTACACCAGATCTAATGCCTGCGGATATTATTGGAACGGATGTACTTGAGGAGGACCGGACTACAGGTCAACGGACGCTTCGGTTTATTCAAGGTCCGATCTTTGCAAATATCCTACTCGCTGATGAAATAAACCGTACTCCCCCGAAAACACAGGCTGCACTTCTTGAGGCGATGCAGGAGCATCATGTCACCGCCGGTGGAACTGAATATAAACTGACAGAACCCTTCTTTGTACTTGCAACGCAGAACCCCATTGAACAGGAAGGGACATATCCATTACCAGAAGCACAGCTTGATAGGTTCATGTTCAAAATCGTTATTGATTACCCATCAGAAGATGAGGAAGTTGACATCATCGCATCAACAACAGGGGCAGACGAACCTGAATTAGAAACGGCTCTTTCAGGTGAAGCGATTGTATCCCTGCATCAGATAGTCCGAAGAGTTCCTGCAGCAGATAACGTTGTGCAATATGCAGTAAAACTTGCAAGAGCAACACGACCTAAAGAGAAGGATGCACCCGAGTTTGTCCAACAGTGGGTAAGATGGGGAGCAGGTCCGAGGGCTGGACAGTACCTAATATTAGGTGCGAAAGCAAGAGCAATACTTAAAGGACGATACAACGCATCCTGTGAAGATGTCAAATCCGTTGCCCCCGCAGTCTTACGACACCGAATTTTGACAAACTTCCACGCTGAAGCTGAAGGTATTGACACAGACGCAGTGATTGAACGACTCTTAGAAACAGTACAGGAACCAGCTGTCAAAATGTAACAGTTCAAAATCAACACGACACACTGGAGATAGTCGTGAATGTTTCCGTTATCATACCTGTTTTGAACGAAGAAGGTGCAATTGCTAACGTCATCAACGATATTCCAAAAGAGTTAGTGCAAGAAATCATCGTTGTAGATAACGGCTGTACTGACCGGACAGCAGAAATTGCACGAAAACATGGCGCAAAAGTAGTAGTAGAACCGAGAAAAGGGTATGGTCGCGCGTGCCTCACAGGAATCGCAAACGTAAATAAAGCAGACATCGTTGTGTTTTTGGATGGTGATTATAGTGATGACCCTAAGCAGATGTATTCGCTTGTGCAACCGATACAAGACGGTCTCGCAGAGTTTGTTATAGGTGCACGTGTTCCAAGCGAAAAAGGAGCATTGCTACCACAAGCAAAATTTGGAAACAAACTCGCAACTGTTCTGATGCGGTTCCTTTTCGGAGTAAAGTACAACGATTTAGGACCCTTTCGCGCTATCCTATACAATAAACTGTTAGCACTGGAAATGCAGGATAAAAACTTCGGATGGACAATTGAGATGCAACTCAAAGCCGCTAAAGCAGGGATGAACGTGATAGAAGTACCAGTCACCTATCGTAAACGTATCGGCACCTCAAAAATAAGTGGTACGTTCATAGGTAGTGCTAAAGCGGGTATAAAGATAATTACAACGTTGTTTAGACATAGAATCTTACGTTGACTTACAAGCTATAGCAAACTTTTGAATTAATGGGACGCTCCACGACGGGCGAGGTGACCTCGCCCCTACGCCGGGTGATCTTTATCATCGTTGTATGGGGTGAAATGTCTCATTAATTATTAACTTTACTATAATAGGTTTAGCTAAAATGTTTAATGATTTCACGGTTGAGGTGGCTGATTATCAAGATTTTATAGATGCGCTACCCGCTGGCTCAGTTGATCTTATACTAACAGATCCACCCTACTGTATTAGTAAAAAAACTGGATTTGCAGATGTCGTGAACGGTGTAAAGCGATTTGCAGTTAGCATGGACTTCGGTCCCTGGGATCATGTTGAGATAAATCTGGACGATATGGCACAAGTGTTTTACAAATCCTTACGCCGCGGCGGCACTGCTATTGTATGGTATGACCTTTGGAAAATAGGTAAAGTGAAAAATGCAATGGAATCTGCTGGCTTCAAAATGATACGTCAGATAATATGGCAGAAAACCAATCCTGTACCATTGAATATGCGTGCAACGTATCTCTCTAACAGTCGAGAAATGGCTGTCGTGGGAGTCAAAGTTGGCAAACCCACCTTCAATAGCGAGTATGACTCTGGTGTCTATGAGTATCCGATCCCACGACACAAAGGTAAAAGACAACATCCTACACAAAAACCACTGCCACTGTTTGAGGAATTAGTCCGTAAACATAGTAACCAAGGCGATCTTGTTGTTGACCCATTCCTCGGCGCTGGTACTACTGGTGTTGCTGCCTTGAGAAATCTACGAGACTTTAAAGGGTGTGATATAGATGAGAATTATGCAACGATTTCAAAAAGAAGATTGGAAAATGTGCATTAATTGGCAATTGATGATTATGAAACATAATAATTCATAACCTAATACAAGTTTACTATTATTATTTTATGAGAAATCTTATTTCAGAACGTTTCTGGTGTATAAAGCACATTAATATCTTCCGAGACCTATCAGAAACAGATGCACGTGCATTAGAACAAATCACTACATTCATACAACTAAATCATCAGGAACGTATCTGCACAGAAGGAGTATATCTGATTAAAGAGGGACGCGTGAAGATTGCCGATAACGCATCAGAACCTGAATTAAAAACACCAAAGAATACTGACCCAGACGAAAAACAGAAAACTAAAGAGGTATTGGAACAGGGAGAGATTTTCGGAGTCGTTCAAAATGATGATTGTAGGGGCGGGGTTTCCCCGACCGCTCGTAGGATGAATGAAGAAACGCCGCTCCTATCTTCCTATGCGGAAACGCTATCAGATGTTTGTCTGGGTGTTGTGACAATTCGCGACTTCTCCTTCTTCTTGAAACGAAAACCGCATTTGGGGTTACCGTTACTGTGTTTAAAACGGCCCAAAATACCTCAGGTGTTCAGTAAAGTTCACAGCACTTTTTCTTATGTAAACAGAAATAATGAGAATTGGTACTCAGGTGCATCTAACATAATAAAGAAAAATAAGACACCAGACCCCCTACGGTTTAACCGCTTTTCTAATATAGCCTTCAGATGTGCTTCATCTCGTCTTGCTCTGTTATTACACAATTTTTCTGAAACACCAGATAGTCAGGGGATTATATTAGTTCCTCGTCTATCAAAGAAACGTATCTCAAGATTAATCGGCAGCTCAACCGAGACAATTGAAACACTTCTAAATACATTCAAGCAGCACGATGTAATTAAGAAAAGACGCGGTAGGATACAGGTATTGAACCCGTGGTATCTAAAGAAAATTGCAGACGCATCAATGAAAACGTTGACAGCACCTACAGTACCTGACACCGCACCTGATGATGATTTTGGTCTGGAATTGCTGACAAATCTATCGAACAATAATAGCATTCCAACAGACGCAACAGTATCACAGCCTCAAACAGTAACTAAGGCCTAAACAAAATGTTCGTCTACTTTCTCTTGCCAAAAGGAGATTATGAATAAAAAAAATCCATATCTACAGATAGACCGGCAAATGGTCGGTGATATTTATACAAGTCATGAGTCTATGGAGAATCTCACGGTGCTATGTGATGACTTCGGTTCACGTTTTGCGGGAACACCTGAAGAATACAAGGCAGCAACCTTTATATCTGAAACATTCACACGGTACGGACTTAAGAATGTCAAATTAGAGGAATACCCTTATGCAGGATGGACGCGCGGTCCAGCAACCTTGACAATCACCGAACCTATAGAAAGAACTTTACACTGCATTTCGCTACCCTACTGTCCTGCAAATGATATCAATGCTGAGCTTGTATCTGTTGGACATGGAAGTCCAAACAACTACAGTAATCTTGGGGAAAGTGCGAAAGGAAAACTTGTGATGGCGAAAAGTTCATCCCCAAGAAACCTTGGACGTTGGGTACACCGAAAGGAAAAGTATGACCGGGCAGTTCTTAGTGGAGCAGCCGCATTCATTTTTGTCAGTGAGCATCCGGGTGTCGGACCCGAAACGGGTAGTCTTCAGAATGATAGTCCTGCACCAATTCCAGGTATCTCTGTTTGTAAGGAAGACGGTGATTTTCTAACGCGATGTATAGACCGCTACAAGGAAGTTAAAATGAGACTGCAAACGACTGACATCAACGAACCACGAACATCATGGAATGTTGTCGCAGATCTGCCAGGAGTAGAATTACCAGAAGAGATGATTATATTAGGATGCCATTACGATGGGCACGACATAGCACAAGGGGCACACGACCCCGCATCCGGCATGGTTTCTGTAATTGAGGCTGCACGGGTTTTAACTAATTATACTGCCGATTCACTTAAACGAACTATCAGATTCATCGCTTTTGGGACAGAGGAAATCGGTCTTACGGGAGCATATCGGTATACAGACGCACATGATGACGAATTAGATAACATTAAATTCTTGCTGAATATGGATGCTGCAGGTGGCACAAGCCGAAAAGGAATCGTCCTGCATCATTGGGACTCATTACAACAGTTGTTTGAACTTTTTCAATGGCAGATACAGGATGATATACCTATAGGACAGAAAGTGCATTCCTATTCCGACCACTTCCCTTTCTTTTTAAAGGGAGTGCCGACAAGTCACATGGGAGACCCTACATCTGCACCGTCAGGACGCGGATTTGGACATACCGCCTATGATACACTTGAAAAGGTGGAATTAGACAACCTGCGACGGGCAAGTTCAATCGGGGCAAGGATAGCACTGCGATGTGCAAACCATAAAAGATTCCCAGCAGAACGTCGTTCTTTAGAAGAAGTTCAGAAAATTGTAGACACAGATCCTGGGTTGGAAGGATACCGCATATCTTTAAAACTAAAAGAATAACTAATCTGATTGTAGTATAGTAAAAAAAGCACACCCGTCTGCATTATGGTAGATTATGGAATTATTTATACACAACCAATAATACACCAAGCTGGTAGGTGCGATTTCCTAATCACACCTGAACCTATGCAAAAACCTTCAACGAAGCGATAGAATTAACCTATAT
>VXOP01000443.1 GCA_009839975.1 Candidatus Poribacteria bacterium | reverse complement strand
ATGATGTTCTACACTATTGTAAATGAACATCATCTCTCGGTTCAATGCTACTCAGGTGAAAATATGGAAGTGATACTAAGAAGAAGTGTTGAGGGATTAGGATCCCCCGGAGATGTCATTAATGTTGCAGACGGTTACGCACGCAATTATCTACTACCGATGGAACTTGCTGTCCACGCAACAGAACGAAACCAGAGACATCTTGAACACCAGAAAAGAGTTATTGATCAACAGGAAACGAAAGATAGGGAACTTGCACAGGAACTGGCTGCACAGATTGCAGAGGTCACGTGTCATCTTACCAGACGTGCAGGAGAAAACGACAGACTATTTGGTTCTGTAACCCCAACTGATATTGTGGAATCATTGCGGGAAGCAGCAAACATTGACCTGGATCGACGCGTAATTGAACTCAGAGAACCAATTCGAGAACTCGGTGCCTTTACTGTTACACTGAAACTACACGCGGATGTCACTACTGAACTGCGCGTCGTCGTTGAAAGGGAAGAGTCAGGAACACCGTCATAGCAACGGGGCGATTAGGAAATCGCACCTACCCAGAGAGGAAGTGTGTAATTAATTTCAAATTACACCATAAGGCAAGGATAGGTTAATACGCAAGGGAGGAACAACCATGCATAACGACGCAATAGAGAACATCATGGATAAAGATGCTGAAAAGGCAGTCCTCGGATCAATGATGACCGAAAAGTCAATAGTTCCAAGAATAGAAGCTTTGTTAGGTTCCTCTGCAGACGCATTCTATACGACTGATCACAAACTTATCTATTCTGCAATTCTTGCCGTCTATAGTCGTGATAGCAAAGTGGATCCGCTGTTGGTCGCAAATGAACTCAAAAACACCGATCAGTTGAATAGGGTTGGAGGTCCAGAATATCTATACGAACTGCAAGCACCGATTGTTGAAACTGAAAACACGGAATTATATGCAGGGATTCTTAAAGAAAAAGCCACACGACGCCATTTAATTCAAGCTGCGAATCAGATAAAGGAACTTGCACATGATGAGAGTGTTGATATTAACGATATTCTTGATCAATCACAGGAAGTCGTTTTTGAACTCGGTAAAACCGGCATCAAACGAGGATTTGAGCATGTTCGATCATTGATAAAACAAGCTATCGGTAGAATAGAGGTACTATGGAAGCAAGATCATCAATTCTTAGGGCTTCCAACAGGTTTCACACATTTTGACGATCTTACGGCAGGACTACAACCCGGAAACTTAATAATCATCGCAGCACGACCTGGCATGGGGAAAACTACATTAGTTCTCAATATGGCACAGAATATTGCAATTGAACAGAAAAAACCAGTGGCAATATTTAGTCTTGAAATGAGTGCTGAAGATGTTGTCATGCGTATGCTTTCAGCAGAATCAAGAATGGATTTTGGGAGATTACGCCTCGGCCATTTTGGTGAAGATTATTGGGCACCCTTAGTTCAGAGCGCAAGCCGTATCAGTGAAGCACCCCTACTGATCAATGATAACAGAGCCATGACAGTACAAGCACTCTGTGCCGAAGCACGACGATTGAAAGGGGAACACGAAAACCTCTCTATGATTATCGTTGACTATCTACAGCTCCTACGCGGGGCCGGTCGGTATAATGTACGTGAACAGGAAATTTCTGAAATCTCGCGAGCATTAAAAATCTTAGCATGGGAACTCAACGTACCAGTGATCGCATGTTCACAATTGAATCGTGAAGTTGATCGACGTCCGAATAAACAACCTCAACTATCAGATTTACGGGAATCTGGCGCAATTGAACAGGACGCGGACATTGTTGCCTTTCTATTTAGAGAAGACTATTATGACGATGAAGATGACTACGCAGATGAAACAGTTGAGTCAAGCCTATCAATAAAGAAACATCGTAACGGTCCACCGGGTTCAATAGTTCTTCATTACTGCAAAAAACAGATGCGTTTTGAAAGTGTTAGTTAGCAGCTCTTCTCTTTTGGGATGAAGTCCTATGCAAAATCCACTTTCTGAACCAGATCCCTCAAGTAAACTACCTTACATCGTGAAAAAACGACTGCACAACGCACTGACAGGAATTGGTGAAGCATCACGTCTCATTGCAGAAACTATTATCCAAATCTTTAAACCACCTTGGCAATTTGACCTGTTATTGAAACAGTTACTCCTGATAGGATATAACTCTCTATCAGTGGTCTTAGTATCAGGATTCTTCACAGGAATGGTCTTAGGTGTTCAAGGATACATCCAATTAAAACCGTATGCTGTTGAAGGATCGGTCGCTCAATTTGTGAGTGTCTCCGTTGTTACGGAACTGGGACCGATGATTACTGCATTTGTTCTTTCTGGACGGATCGGGGCATCCATTACAGCAGAACTTTCAACGATGAAAGTTACTGAGCAAATTGATGCACTTGAAGTCATGGGAACAAATCCTGTTAAATACTTAGTTGTCCCACGATTTCTCGCCTGTTCTCTCATGCTACCAACCCTAACAATCTTTTCTACATTCGCTGGCATTTTTGGGGGATACGTTGCAGTCGTTACTCTATTTGACTTCAATGGAGACTTCTTCATCCTACAAGTCCAAGACCACATGGTTATTAGATACGTAATTATTAGCCTCATAAAGGCAACTACATTCGGAATGGCAATTGCTTCAGTTGGGTGCTATAAGGGTTTCAGCATTTCCAGCGCAGGTGGGGCAGAAGGTGTGGGAACTGCCACAACAGGTTCAGCTGTTACATCACTTATCTCAATCCTAGTATTGGATTTTGTTCTCGGTGCAACACTCAAATAAAGTAACAACAGGATTATAATAATCACAACATTCTGGAACAATTTGGATAATGATTTCAATCAAAAATGTTAGAAAAGCATTCAGTGAAAAGAAAGTACTAAACGGCTTAGATCTTGATATTCCTCAAGGTGAAACACTTGTCATAATGGGACGAAGCGGTTGCGGCAAAAGCGTACTCCTAAAAATAATCGCCGGACTACTCCCCGTAGATTCGGGGGAGGTATGGATAAACGGTACTGAAATTTCTCACCTCAGTAAGAACGGTCTAAATCAGATACGCAGAAAAATTGGGATGCTCTTTCAGTCAGCAGCACTCTTTGACTCCATGTCGGTCGCTGAAAATGTTGCATTTATGCTCGATCAGCATACGCAGATGAGTAAACAGGAGATGCGGAAAATCGTAGATGAAAAATTGGCGTTAGTAGATTTAGATGGTGTTCAGGAATTGCGTCCTGCGGAACTCAGTGGTGGCATGCGAAAACGAGTCGGACTCGCACGCGCACTCGCTTTCAACCCAGACATCATTCTATATGATGAACCCACAACCGGACTCGACCCAGTAACATGCACAGAAATAAACGAACTCATACGAGGACTACACGAAAAATTAGAGGTCACCTCTATAGTCGTTACACATGATATGCATAGTGCATTTAGTGTTGCAACGCTGATGGTGATGCTGCACGAAGGGAAACAAGCTGCCTATGGCACACCAGAGGCACTCATTAATGATGAAGACCCAACATTACAACAATTTATCCTTTTTGGGGCACCTGATCAGATTTTAAATATAGACAATCCCACATTAAAAGAATTTACTGGAAGGAACGTATCATGAAGTTTTGGAACACTTCTGCAAAAGTAGGGTTTATGGTATTAGTCGCCATTATACTACTCGCAATCTTACTCATCAATTCAAGCAATTGGCCCTGGTCAACGCGCGGGGATGATTTAACTTTCAAGTTTCGTAATGTTAATGGACTATATGTTGGATCAGGGGTTTACCTCTCCGGAGTTAATATAGGGAGGGTGACGAGCATTGAGCTGAATCCAGAAACGGATTCAGTTGAAATCCGGGCAAGTGTAAAGAACGCATATCAATGGTTAAGGAAGGGATGTGATGCAAGGATATCTATGAGTGGTTTTGTCGGGGAAACATACATCGCTCTTAACAATGGAGATATTGGAAACCCATCCCTACAACAATCCGATCTACCAATCATTGGAATTGATCCTGTGAACCCACTGGAACTACTTGAGCAAACCAGTTCCGGGTTAAGTAAAGCAATTGATTTAACATCTTCAGCAAATGAACTATTGCAATCAAGTCAGGAAGAGATTCAACAAGGTGTCAAAGAAACACGAGCGTTGGTGGCACAAACAAGCCGAACACTTGAAAAGTTCAACGAAAATATGGACAAAACAGTCGACACTTTTATGAAACTCACATCAGATTACGATGTACAGCTTGAGAAGACACTCATAAATGTCAACGAATTGTTAATCCAATTTGGAAATGAAACGTCTATACTCAGTAGTCAGATTAACGATATTGGTCGGAGCCTGATGAAATCAATTGATCAGAACTCACCGAAAGTTAACGCTATATTTACAGACATTCAACGGAGCGCGTCCGATTTTCGCAGTTTGGCAACCGAATTCAGAAAAGAAACAGGTACAATTTCTTCAGAGGTTTCTGATTTTATCGCAAAAAGCAGTAGTTTTATAGACAAAAGCAGTTCTGAAATCACTCCAGTGTTAGATAAGCTTCAGACTGCGGCTACAACCTTTATCACTTTAGAAAAGAACATCACAGAATTACTGAACACGATACAGCACGGTGAAGGCACTGTCGCACAACTTCTCAATAATCCTGAACCCTTTACAGAAGTAAAGGAAACTCTAAATAGCATGAGTGAAATGTTTACAGGATTGAAAGAGATATATGAACAGACAGACAGACAACTAAAAGGGTTTAAATTCCCAAGTTTATCAAGTGATGTTGAACTGCGATATCTGAGTCTTGAGGAGAATTTACATACGGAATTAGGATTTTCATTGAATCCCCAATCAAAAAGCCGTTACCGTGTTGGTGTTGGTATCCGTGACGAAATAACTGGATTTGAACTTCAATATGGATATAACTTCACCGACTATCTTAGAGGCAGATTCGGTTTTATCCGTTCAAAATTCGGAGCAGGCTTTGACCTTTCGCTTTGGGAACGCAGGATAGGTTTAGGTATAGAGAGTTTCGGTTTGACAAGTGATAGACCCGAATTGAACGCTGAATTGAGTTTCCGCTTTTACCGTGGCGCACATCTTTTACTGGGTGTGGAAGATTGGTGGCATCATAACAGACGTTGGACTACAGGTATTAGATTTATCACAAGCGATTGGTAACTGATCTGTCTTATAGACAGCACGATACGTTATGGCAAGAACAAAGAACAAATTTGTCTGTCAAGAATGCGGGTATACAACACCGAGAGAACTTGGCAAATGCCCAGGATGTCAAGCTTGGAGTAGTTTTGCAGAAGAAACTGAAATCATCTCAAAATCACCTCTACACAGAGGAATCGGTCAATTGGCGAACAAGCCAGAACTGATTTCTGATGTTCAAGTCGCAGATGTAGAAAGACAGTTGACTGGAATGCCAGAATTTGATAGAGTACTTGGAGGCGGAATCGTTCCAGGATCGGTAATACTGATCGGTGGAGACCCAGGAATAGGTAAATCAACACTCCTATTACAAGCCAGCAACGCATTAAGCCGAAAATACGGAACAGTACTCTATGTTACAGGTGAAGAATCTGTTAGTCAAACAAAAATACGATCTAACAGAATCGGGATGACTTCCGATACACTCTATGTGTTGTGTGAGAATAACTTAGAACTCATTGATAAGCATATTGATGAACTTCAACCGCAAGCAGTTGTGATAGACTCTATACAAGCTGTTTATTTAACAGAATTTCAATCAGCACCTGGCAGCATTACACAGATCCGAGAATGTGCAGCACATCTATTAATTACCGCAAAAAACAGAAACATCACAATGTTCTTTGTAGGGCATGTAACAAAAGAGGGAACTTTAGCTGGACCCAGAGTTTTGGAGCATATCGTTGATACTGTCCTCTACTTTGAAGGAGAACGACATCATCTATACCGAGTGTTACGGGCAGTCAAGAATCGTTTCGGCTCAACAAATGAACTCGGTATCTTTGAGATGCAGAACAAGGGACTTGTAGATGTAAAGAACCCTTCACAACTATTCTTAAGTGATAGAGAGGAGGATATATCCGGTTCCGTCATCGTTGCAAGTATGGAGGGAACAAGACCACTCTTATTAGAGGTGCAAGCGTTGGTTGTATCCACGCACTACGGTACGCCCCGGAACACTGCAACTGGAATTGATCGCAATCGTGTCGCGTTGTTAATTGCCGTTCTAAATAAACGTATCGGATTGGATATCGGTGATTCAGATGTTTTCGTCAACATTACGGGTGGATTACGGGTTGATGAACCAGGTATTGATCATGGCGTGTTGATGGCAATTATCTCAAACCATCGCAATATTCAGATAGACTCACACACGGTTGTTATCGGTGAAGTTGGTCTGGGGGGTGAAATTCGACCTGTCCCACATGTTGAATCACGCATTAAAGAAGCTGCTAAATTAGGATTTACACGGGCCATATTCCCAGCATATCATCAGAAAGGTCTACAGATCAATGACGAAATTGAACTGATTGGAGTGAAGAATATCTATGACAGTCTAAGTGTGTTATTTAGTTGAAACAAACATAAGTAGAATTGCATCTTCTGTCTTACTTTGCCAAACAGACTATAAAATGAGTTCACCGCTAAAACGGGTGCGGAGAAAAGAACTATGCAAATTTGGGTTATTCGTCTCTTTTTCATGTTCGCAAGTGCTGTCATAAGTTATATTCTAACAGTTAACATTACATACGCACTTATTGCATTTGCCATCGCCTGTCTCCTTGTGGCTGCGGAGATTACACTCCACCTACCAAGCACAAGAAGAATTGTGGCAAGTGGTGTAGGACTTGCGTTTGGCGTACTATTAGCTCTCGGTCTGCTTCAACTCTTTGACCAGCCAGAAGCAATCCTCAATCAAAGCACGCCGCTAAAGACTGCAGTCATCCTTGGATTCGGATACATCGGATTGGTCAGTGGGTACTACTTATCCGATAGTTTACCTTTCACAAAATTGCTGAATTCATACCGTTATAGCCACACAGGATCAGCATATACATCAAATGATTCAAACGGTTTCAAACTATTAGATACCAGTGTAATTATTGATGGACGTATCCTGGAAATTTGTGAGACACAGTTTATTGATGGAACACTGTTAATTCCAAGGTTTGTCTTAAATGAACTGCAAAATATAGCAGATTCAGCCGAATTGCTTCGGAGAAATAAGGGACGACGCGGCTTTGATATATTACGTTCACTACAAAATAGTCCGTCAATTGGCGTTGAAATCCTTGAGGAGGAAGTAACACACCTAAAAGAAGTCGATGCAAAAATCGTACATCTTGCCCGTAAGTATCACGCAAGAATCATTACAAACGACCTAAACCTAAACAAAGTCGCAGAATTGCAGGGAGTCACCGTACTCAATATAAATGAATTGGCAAATGCTATAAGGCCCATTGTTGTTGCAGGGGAAACAATTCAGGTTCATTTACAGAAAGTTGGTAAGGAACAGAATCAAGGAGTCGGCTACCTTGATGATGGCACGATGGTTATCGTTGAAGATGGAAAATCGCATATCGGACAAACCCTTGATGTCGTGGTAACACAGATGTTACGAACCAGTACAGGGCAGATGATTTTTGCAAGAAATGCTGATGAAACTTTCCATGAGAGTGAAATGTGATGAGATGGTCGCTGATGAACAGTAAAATCGTTGTTTTAATTCCGGCTGCAGGAAAAGGTAAACGCATGGATTCTGCGGTAAAGAAACCATATTTAGTGTTAGCTGACAAACCTGTTCTGTCTCATACGATAGAAAGGTTTGAACACAACAGTGCCATTGACAATATTTTCTTGATTGTACATAAATCTGATTTTGAATCATGTAAAAACATCGTGATTGAACCTTATAACTATAAAAAAGTTCGCGGATTGATACCAGGAGGTGAAACGCGACAAGAGTCTGTTTTTAACGGACTATCTGCACTAACAGACGATGTTGATTATGTGATTATCCATGACGGCGTACGGCCATTCATTAACAACGAAATTATCACAAAATGTCTGGAAGCGGCTGCTGAATGGGGAGCAGCTGTGGCTGCTGTCCCAGTTAAAGAGACTATCAAGTTCGCTAATGAAGACCATTTCAGCGTCCAAACACCTAATAGAAAACTATTATGGCGTGTGCAAACACCACAAGTCTTCCGCAAAACAGTAATTGAAACAGCACATAAAAGTGCAATTCAGGAGGGTAACGGTGCTCCTGATGATGCTACACTAGTTGAAAGACTCGGTTCTCCCGTAAAATTGGTCATGGGAAGCTACAAAAATATAAAGATCACAACACCAGAAGATATGCGGTTCGCAGAAACTATAATACATAATGAAAATGTAAAAAACTAAGAATCGAGCATGAGATGCGGATAGGGATTGGCTACGACGTTCATCAACTGACTCAGAACAGGAAACTTATTTTAGGTGGCGTAGAAATTCCTTATCACTTAGGGTTGTTGGGACATTCAGATGCAGATGTTTTGTCACACGCTATCTGCGATGCAATATTAGGTGCGGCTGCATTAGGTGATATAGGCACACATTTTCCAGATATCGACGAAACTTACGCTGGTATGGACAGTCAAGTCTTTCTACGCGACATTGCTGCAATGATTAGAGAACAAAACTACATAATTCAGAATATTGACAGTACAGTGATTGCACAACAACCAAAATTAGCACCTTATGTCAATCAAATGCGACGTAAAATATCAGAATCTTTAGATATATCAGAGGAACAAGTTAGTGTTAAAGCTACAACCGCAGAGGGATTAGGAATAGTAGGTAATGAACAAGCAATAGTCGCACAAGCCATCGCTTGTCTCATGAAAGTCTAAAGTAATTACAACACGTTCCTACCTATAATCTGTATCTGTAGCAGATTTTGACCATGTAACGACCAAAAAGGAATATTGAATGGGTTTGAGGATATATAACTCCCTTAGCAGGGAGCTCGAAGAATTTACACCGATTAAAGATGGACATGTTTCCATTTACAGTTGCGGTCCAACCGTCTATGATTATATACATATAGGCAATGCACGGACAGCACTTGTTACGGATATAATACGAAGGTATTTTGAATACAAAGACTATAACGTGAAGTTAGTCCAGAATATTACAGATGTTGATGACAAAATAATCGCGCGGGCACATGCAGACGGCATCAGTCCAAGTCAGCTGGCAGACGCAAACAGCGAAGCGTATTTTGATGATACACAAAGACTCGGTATTCAACCAGCAGATGTCCATCCAAGAGCAACAGAGCATATTCCAGAGATGATAGAACTGATCCAAACACTTATTCAGAAAGACGCAGCTTATGTCGTTGATGGTAGCGTCTATTATCGTGTCAATGCCTTTAAGGAATATGGTAAACTCTCAAGACGAAAACCTGAGGACCTGTTAGCAGGTGCTCGCGTTGAAGTGGATGAACGTAAGGAGGACCCGCGCGATTTTGATCTCTGGAAGGCTGCGAAACCGGGAGAACCCTATTGGAAAAGTCCTTGGGGAAACGGTAGACCCGGATGGCATATTGAATGTTCTTCCATGGCGATGAAACATCTCGGAGAAACGATTGATATACATATCGGTGGAGAAGACCTACTGTTTCCACACCACGAAAACGAGATCGCTCAGAGTGAATTAGCAACCGGTAGAACCTTCGCCAGATACTGGGTTCATATCGCATTTCTAAAAATAGACGGTTCCCGGATGGGAAAGTCTGAAAAAAACTTCATCTTCTTGCGAGATGCATTAGATAAACATCCCGCTGAAGTTATCAGACATTTCTTAATCTCAGCACATTATAGACATCCGCTTGATTACGCTCCGGATAGTTTACATACCTCCGAATCAGCAATAAAACGTCTAACCAACTGTTTACAAGCCTTGCAGAAATTTGACGAAACTGCAGATCATACTCAAGATCAGAAATCTACTGATGAAGACAAGAATTTAATGGCTGCAATTCAAACAATGCAAACTCACTTTGCAGAAGCAATGGACACCGACTTTAACACTGCACAAGCAATGGGGACAATTTTCTCGCTTATTACACAGGTTAATAAATCGTTGACAGATCCTACAAATGTCTCAATAGAAACTCTCAAGAAAGCATATAACGTGATCAGAGAGACATCTCAAGTACTCGGTATCTATTCAATGGATGAAAAGAATGTTGAAGATATGTTCACATATCTCAAGCCGCTACTTGAGCTTCTGTTAGAGATTCGACAGGATGCTCGAAATAAGAAGGATTGGGATACATCCGATAGAATTCGAGATAGACTCAAGCAGATGAATATAGAAATACAGGATTCTCACGATGGTTCAACGTGGAAGTTTCTGTAGCGATTTACCGTATATTGTGAACTTTAGAATTTATGTCAGTTAAAATATTGACTGGTTCCACAACGGGTGAGGTGACCTCACCCCTACGCTGGGCAGTCTTCGTCATCGTTGTATGGAGTGACATGTCTCATATATTTTTAACTTTACTTTAACTCATAGGAGTATACAAAATGTTATTCAGGATATCTATTTTCTTTACATTAATTTGTTTCTCAACTATTATAATCGGATGTGGTGCACTGTCTTTGAAACAGGAATTGAGCGAAAACTATTCGCTACTTGAAGGCACAATGTCAACAAGTCCACAGATGATAGATGGGAACATTGACACTATCGGCGAAACAACTTTTCCATCTGGCACTGATACTGCTGCTGGATCAAATCCAGCATCAGAAGTTATCATTACACTTCCAGAAAAAAAAATAATCCGAAAAGTTGTCGTTCACACGCAAAATCTCAAAACGTTTGACCTCTTTGCAGATCAGGGTGGACAGAAGGATGAAACAGATTGGAAATTGATTAAGGAAGTGAATAGTGTCAGGACAAATCCGGTCGAGATTCCTGTCCTTTTTTCGTTTCCAACAGACCGTATTCGTCTAAGAGTCATATCAACAACAGACGATGCGAGTCTGAAACGAACACAACGCGCTCGTAGCGGAGGTCGCCGAACTTTCGGTCAAAATCGCCGCGCAGTAGGGAAAATTAGGGAGATTGAAATCTTTGGGTACAAATCTGTAGAGAAGACACAGATTGATGCAACTACAGAAACTCGAGAAAAAGAACTTGATGATTTATTAAAGACAGAATAATCTAACTTTAGAAAACTGACCTTTACTGATAACAGTTTTTTATACATTATATATAGTGGACATCAAAATTAATGAAACACGCCACAACGGGCGAGGAAACCTCGCCCCTACGCTGGGTGGTCTTCATCATCGGTGTATGGGGTGACATGTCTCATTAATTATTAACTTTACTATAAGGAGGTAATAATGCGAATGAAATTATTGGTTCTTGCCTACTGTTGCATATTGAGTCTATCAGGATGCATCCTGGCATCAACGCCATCACTGAATTGGAGTGAAAACGTTGCACTGGTAGCCGCAAGTTCCGATTCAAGACTTAATGATGATAATATGTACACACAAGGTGAGACCTCCACAATACGCGAAGATGCAAGGGATATCGCTTCACAGGAGGAGTCGGATAATTTCACAGAGGCACTATTAAACTGGAATATACCGCAAACTATTCAACAGATCGTCATAAAAGCGAAAGAAGGACAACTGGAATTCTTTGAGATACAGTATATGGATGATGAAGGTGAATGGGTAACAGTTAAAGAAGTACGCGACAACATGCGCTCTGTCTATAAATATACACTCGGAAAACCCATTGTCACAAAAAAATTCCGACTAAAAGTTCCACGAAGATGGGATTCACGACACGTCGGCGGACAAAGTCGTTCAAGACGCGGTGAAACCGGGGCTCCTGCAATGGCAGAATTCCGGAAGATACAAGAGATTGAACTTTTCTACGCGCTGCCAACACCAACTGAAGGCGAACCTACTATGCAATAGATCATCACAAGTGGTGTTCCCAGGCCGGTAGGTGCGATTTCCTAATCGCACCGGATTTGCACAATTTGACTTATTGGATGCTATTTGTAGGTCGGGTAGAGCGAAGCGTCATCAAAATATTAACTGGCGACAAATACCATATATTAGAAAATCCCAGGAGCAGAATCTATAGCTCATGTTATCAAAGCAAACAACAGATCTTATCCACTTAAACCTTATACAAGGGATTGGACAGAAAACCATTCTTTTCTTGATGGATAAATTCGGTAGTGCAGAGAAAATACTAAATGCTACCGCACAGGAATTGGAGAGAATAGGTGAACTCTCTCCTAATGTACGTAATTCTCTCACACAAAAGAATCTCGGCTGTCCATTAGAACATGAACTGGCGTTGATAGATGAATTTGGATGCCATGTCATTACCTACTACGATGATGACTATCCATTACTCTTGAAACAGATTGATACACCACCCCCGTTGTTATATGTTAGAGGAGAACTAAAACCAGAAGATGCAGTCAGTATTGCTCTCGTCGGATCACGACAAGCAAAAGATTATGGACGACGGGTTAGCTACCAACTAAGTTACCAACTGGCAAAACGAGGTCTGACAATTACAAGCGGACTCGCAAAAGGGATAGACACTTGTGCACATCGTGGTGCACTTGATGCTAACGGGAGAACAATCGCTGTCATGGGGAACGGACTAAGTATCGTCTATCCTGCTGCAAACAGCAAACTGGTAGAAAGGATTATAGAGGCTGGCGCGTTAATCTCAGAATTCCCTATGGGAATGAAACCCAGAGCTGAAAACTTCCCAATACGGAATCGTATCATTAGCGGCTTAACATTTGGAACTGTCGTGGTAGAAGCATCAAACCGAAGCGGCGCACTCATAACCGCACGACTTGCAAGTGAACAAGGTAGAGAGGTGTTCGCTGTACCCGGACAGATATTCTCCGAACTATCAACCGGAACGCATAGATTAATAGATGCTGGTGCCAAACTCATAAATACGGTTGAGGATCTGTTAGAGGCTTTGCCACAGCATTACCGAAATCAGATAACAACTCAGACCCCAGTTACAGGTTCAGATGCCGACACGATTATACAACAACCGCTACCTGATAAAAAACGCACACCGCAACAGACAGATCCAACTACTGTAGACATCAATACATCAGACAATAAAAAAGTCGCTGCTAACATTCCAATACCAGATTTAACTCCAGATGAAAATGTAGTATTCAATGCGATTGAGATACCCACTTCACATATTGATTCAATTGTCCGCGCAACTGAACTACCGATAAACCAAGTTTCAAGTGTTCTCCTGATGTTAGAACTTAAGGGTATTATTGAGCAATTACCAGGTAAGATGTTCTCAAAAGTTGTTTAAGGGAGGTCAATATATGAATTCGTCAGAATTAGACTTTGAAAAGCCTTTTATTGCGTTAGAACAACACTTAGTTGAATTGGATGCATTCACTGAGGCACATCCTGAATTAGACCTTACAGAAGGTATATCTGCACTCAAAAAGAATGCCAACACACTGGCAAAACGGACTTTCCAAAAACTTAGTCGATGGGATAAAGTGCGATTAGCACGGCATCCACAACGCCCCCAAGCATCCCTTTATATTGATGCCCTGCTTGAGGAACCTGTAGAACTGCGTAGTGATAAGTTGTATGGTGATGATCGCGCCCTGATTGGTGGATTGGCATGGTTTGAAGAACAACCTGTTGTCTATCTCGCACAACAGAAAGGTACAAATCTTGAAGAACGCAGAGAAATGAACTTCGGTTATACACACCCTGAAGGTTACCGAAAGGCAAGACGGTTAATGCAGTTGGCAAATAAATTTAATCGACCTCTAATCTGTTTTGTTGATACACCCGGCGCACATTTCGATCTCCGTTCTGAGGAATACGGACAAGCAGCAGCTATCGCTGATAATCTTGCGGAGATGATGCAGATGCGTGTTCCAATTCTTGTCGTTATCATCGGCGAAGGTGGTAGTGGTGGCGCATTAGCCATCGCAGTTGGGAATCGTGTCTTGATGATGGAATATGCTGTCTACTGCGTCGCGCCACCAGAAGCATGCAGCGGAATCGTATGGAAAGATAAAGGCGAACATGCACCTGAAGCAACCGAAGGATATAAACCCACTGCACCTGACCTTCTTAAATTGAACATCATCGATCAGGTCATAGGTGAACCTATCGGGGGAGCACATAGAGACCCAGAAGCAGCTGTCCGTAACGTTAAACGAGCCATGAAGAAACATCTCACCGAATTGCTACAGATGTCTGAGAAACAACTGGTCCAACAACGCTATGAACGGTATAGAAACCTCGGACTGTATGGGGAGGATGAGGATTAAACGAAAAATACATGAAAATACGCACTATTACCACAGGTATTCCGTTCCCACTTTCCCCCTATCAACTTCAGCGAGCTGTAAAATTCAACACATCCTGTCAAACACGCATTGAAGAGAACGGATATGAGGTCCAAACGACACGTATCAGCTGCCAAATCTGGGATGATTATCGAGATATAGATACCATTCTTACATTAGAATCGCAAGCAAAACAAGCAGGCGTTGAATTCATGAGTCTGGGTACAATCCCGCCAGAGAAACGTTGCACGCAAACGCACCTTGATCAGGTTGCAGATGTAATTGTCAAAAGCGACATCCTCTACGCGACCGCTACCCTAACGACACAATCAGGACAGGTCATACAACACATCGTTGACAAAACAGCGGAGATCATACGAGAGATAGCACATAGAACTGAAGCAGGTTACGGCAACCTTCGTTTTGCCGCACTGATGCGTTGTCCTCCCAATACCCCGTTCTTCCCTGCAGCGTATTGGCAAGACACGCGAACGAACTTCAGCATCGGTTGGCAAGCGATCGACCTTGTGCAAGATGCCTTTGCAGGTTTTACAGAATTGGCACCTAATATAGAAACCGCACTACAGAACATGAAATCCATCATGGAAGCAGAAGGACAGAAGATTGTTGCAATTGCTGAGGCTATGGCAAAGGAATGGGGGATAAAGTTTGTCGGTATTGACGTATCACTCGCGCCAATGGGTGATGACAGCATCGCTTACGCTATGGAACACCAACTCCCCGGATGTTTTGGAGAAAGCGGGACACTGACACTCGCAGCAGGCATTACAAAGACGCTTAAATCCTTATCCCTGCCGCTGTGTGGATATTCAGGCTTGATGCTCCCCGTTCTTGAAGATGTGGGATTGGGTAAACGTAGTGAAGAGTGTTATTTTAACTTAGACAGTCTATTGCTCTATTCCACCATCTGCGGAACAGGTCTGGACACAATTCCCATCCCTGGGGACGCAACCGCGACACAAATCGCCGCTATTCTATCTGATGTTGCCACCCTTTCCATGCGGCTCAATAAACCTTTATCTGTCCGACTATTTCCGGTCCCCGGTCTCAAAGCAGGCGATATGACACAGTTTGAGTCACCATATCTGACAAATACTGCTGTGATGCAGATTTAACCATTTGCACGTTATCAGGTCCAACCTATAGTGAAATCAATGAGAAACGGTAAAAAAGAGAAAAGACAGATACCTTAAGGATACCTGCCTGTAAAGTTGATACAAGGTTGAGATTGTCAATGAGCACTTGCGTTTGGACAATCGTCATTCCCATCTGTACATTCGTCACAATTCGGTGTCGCATCCGGTATCGCAGCATTACCCTCATGTGAACTTGCATTCGGACAATTATCACTCCCATCTAAGCATGAATCACAATTCGGGGTTTCGTCCGGTATCACAGCATCAACTCCTACCCCATTAGCACCGTGAACAACTGGTTTGCCATCCTGCGCTGATGGGGGTGTTGTGCTCCCATGATGATAACTCTTGCCATCATCGCCTCGGTATCCGCTAATTTTAACTGTATAACCGCTAATATACTTATTTCCATTCACAGTGCTTTCAACAGCAGTATAACTATGAACACCTTTACGACTCGCAGAAAATTGACAATCTCGAAACGGAGCACCACAGATTCCTACACGCTTCGGCAGTGAGAGAGGAGGCCACCACGAAATATAATTATTGCAATACTTGACCCCATGCTCTACCCTCTTCGCGTCATAATTATCTTGGCATGTATAATAATAACGACCACAACCCCCTACACTCGGGTTCGGGTCTTTCTCACCACCACACTTAATGCCGTGCGTGTCTCGGGCTGCATACGGCGTATCGAATGTATCATCACACTGTTTTGAAATAAGCCCATTCCCTTTACATTCCCAAGTTGGATAAACAGCGGATGGCGGCGTGTACTCTTCTGGTTCATAGGGGGTCAAGTGCCTGGTTATTGAGGAAGTTGAGGTATTCTGTTCTTTGTATCTTGCTGACACTATAGTCGCCTTGCTATGCATAGTTGACCACTGCTCAGTTGCCGCATTCAATTTCGTTATATGTGCATTGACTTCCTTACATGCTAATGCGTACTGTTGCTCTCTATCAATCTTGCCAGATGAATCTATCAGTTCATTAACGAAAGTTACGAAGAGTCCAGAATAATTTCCTGTCAGAGCCTGTTCAGCTGTCGAAACCAATTTTTTAGTCTTACTTTTCCATTTCAAACCACCGTATGCCGCTGTATCGGCTGCTCGCCGCTTCATTACTAAAAACTTACTTTCAACATAAAGCTTAAAAACGTTCAAATCGCATTGGTTAGCCCATTGAATGAGTGTCTCTGTAGTGTGCACAGATGGAGTTGTATACATACCATTTGCATATTCAGGATCATCCAACTGAGCAAAAGTGGGTTCGTTGTCAAAAACGAGTGTCCCATCATCGGCATAAACACCACTATCGAACATAACAAATAACAGAGCAAGGATATAGAAAAAAAGATAGTGCCGTCCTCTCATTGTTTTCCCCCTTCATCTGATACCTTTTCAGGCGGTATTACGTCAATAATCACTGCTGAGGAATCTTCCGTTGCTGGAATATACCGAGGGACAGGGAATTCCTTCCTATGTTCTTTTTCATGTGCCTCCATTATTGCATTTGATTTCCTCAATTTTTCACCCATTATTTTACGCACTATGGGATATGTTGCGTTATACAACCTAATTCCTGCTTCACGATCTGTTTCTTTCAATTTATCAGATTCCTTTGTGTACAGTTCTAACAAATGGATTAGTAGATCGAGGTCCATCTCTCGTAATTCTGCCTCTGTTGGAAAATCTTCGGGGATATCTTCAGGAAAATCTATTTTATACTGTGACATATCGGGTAAGGGGTCCTGTGATTTAGTTTCATGCGGTTCACCTTGCCACGTATCTGGTGCGTCAATCGGCACTTCATGCCAATGGTCACCATGCGGCACCATCTTGAAGCCTTCTCTGGCAACTGGTGAATTGTTCTCCGCAGCCTTTCGTTCTTCAATCTGACCTGCCAGTTCTTGTGCTTCCTTCAATTCGACTTCAAGTTGCTTGTTTTTTTCAAACTGCTTGACCATCACAAACGTAAAAGCACCTATCAATAAGACAATGAGGATTCCAAGTCCCCAGTATAGTTTATATCTCATGG
>VXOP01000028.1:6985-17630 GCA_009839975.1 Candidatus Poribacteria bacterium | reverse complement strand
CGTCTACATCAAAACTGTGGCCGCAATTCTTGCAAAAAAAAACATGAAAACATGTCAAAGTCTTTATGAAAATAGCTGATGTCTTTGAAGGAACTGGTCCAACGCCAGCTTCCTATATCACGATTAAAATAGGTGCTAAGGAAGACGGAAAAATAACAGCAGCACAGACATCTCTCGCTTTTGAAGCAGGGGCATATCCTGGTTCACCCGTTGGCGCAGGGGCGATGTGTGTGTTTGCTCCTTATAATATTGAACATGTCTTAATTGATGGATATGACGTAGTCGTTAACAAACCGAAGACAGCACCCTACCGTGCCCCCGGGGCAACGAATGCAGCATTCGGTACGGAAACCGTCATTGACGAACTTGCTGAGCAATTAAACATTGACCCGCTTGAGATCCGGATTATGAACGGTGCGAAGGAAGGTGATCGCCGCGCAGACGGCCCCATTTTCCCACGTATCGGATTCATTGAGTCAGTTGAGGCAGCCAAAGAACACCCACACTACACCGCACCCAATGGTAAGAAATACCATGGACGTGGTGTTGCATCCGGTTTCTGGTTCAACATCGGTTTAGAATCCAGTGTTACTATTAATGTTAACCCAGATGGTACAGTTAACCTCGTTGAAGGTTCAACAGATATTGGCGGTACACGTGCTTCCATCGCAATGCAGGCAGCCGAAGTGCTTGGTATTCCTGCAGAATCAGTCAATCCTACCGTTGTAGATACAAACTCAATCGGTTATACCGCAGTAACCGGTGGTAGTCGCACGACTTACGCAACAGGATATGCAGCGTATGAAGCAGCGCAAGATGTTGTCAAACAGATGATCGGTCGTGCTGCAAAACTCTGGGATGTTGACGAAGCAAATGTGCAGTTTGCTGATGGTGAATTCTCATCCATTAACGGTAAAGAGGAACAGATAAGTTTCCGTGATCTCTCAGCAAGACTCGGGGGAACGGGTGGACCGGTTATCGGCAGAGCGACTATGAACCCCGCTGGTGCAGGTGGTGCATTCGCAACCCACGTCGTTGATGTTGCCGTAGATGAAGATACGGGTAAAGTTGAGATACTACGTTATACAGCAACGCAGGATGCGGGTAAAGCCATCCATCCAAGTTATGTTGAAGGACAGATACAGGGGGGTGTGGTGCAAGGTATCGGTTGGGCACTGAATGAGGAGTATATCTACAATGAAGAAGGTGCAATGACAAATGCAAGCTTCCTCGATTACCGTATGCCGACATGTTTAGACCTTCCAATGATTGATACTGTCATCGTTGAAGTGCCAAATCCGGGTCATCCTTATGGGGTACGTGGTGTCGGTGAGGTGCCGATTATTCCACCACCCGCTGCGATAGCGAATGCAATTTATGACGCTATCGGTATCAGAATGACTGAATTACCGATGTCTCCTGATCGTCTATTGAAAGCAATGGGTAAAATCTAAACCTTGTCAAAGGCCACAATTTAGTGATGTTCCCAGGCCGGTAGGTGCGATATCCTTATCGCACCGGGTTTGCCCAATACGGTCTATCAGGAGGTTTCGCGTAGGATCCGGTGCGATTAGGAAATCGCACCTACCGGCCTGGGGGTATTATCGCTTTCGTATTTCCTTAAATTGACGCTTATAGTGCGATTAGGAAATCGCACCTACCGGGAAAGATGTATCTTTGCCTTGTCCACTTCTTTGAGGATAGCAGTATGCCGATTGTTGCCATTCCCGCACTCATGCGCAACCTTACAGACGGTGAAGAACGCGTTACAATTACTGGTGCTACCCTCAGAGAAGTCATAGATAACTTAGAAGAACGTTATCCGGGAACAAAAGCGAAGTTGTGTGATGGGGACAGAATTCGTCCAGGTATTGGCGTCTATGTCAATGGAGTCATAACCCGAATTGGGATGCACGAACGCGTGGACGTTAATGCAGAACTCCATTTCCTACCCGCTATCAGTGGAGGGTAATGTGGAAGGGTGGAAGATTGGAAGGAAGTAAGTTATGAATTTTTTACGCGGAATTGTTGCATGGTTAGATGCATTTGAGTCTGGTAGTCAATTCAGAAAGTGGACTGCAATTCTTCTCAAAACCGTGGGAATACTTGCTTTAAGTGGAGCTGTTGTCTGGGGTATTGCGGTTTACGTAGGATCCATATATGCAAGTGAGAATTTAGACACGACAAGTGCCCTGGTTTTCAGCATCATAGGTTCCCTTATATCACTCTGTTTGAACATTGTCTTAGGTTTAGTTCTCATCTTGCTGTTCTGGAACAGGTCTAAAAAAATCAGAGAATTGCATGAGGAAATATCTTTTGAAATATTACAGATCGCAGTTATCCTAATCCGATTGGTTGGAGAAGTAGGATTCATCTTGCTTGTTGTATCTGGTATTCAGGGATTAGTCTCATTCATTTTTGATACAGGAATTCTGGAACTTCAATTCATATTTAAAGGTGGTATACTCATCTTTCCGGTCTCCATTATCGCCGGTGCAATGGTTTTGATTATACACTACTGTTTAGCAGCGTTAATAAATCTGCTTGTGGATATGGCAACCAAAATTAGGAATATTGATAGGACGATATCAGCCGAGGAGCATAACTCAGACTCATAGAAAACCACCGGGAAGCATTTCAACGCGCTTTAAAGCATTTTCAAAAAAGGAAACAGACAATGGCTGAACAACATCATGAACTTGCACACGTATTCACGGATCCATCACAGACTGTAAAGGATGCCCGGGGTGCTAAATCTCGGGACTTAAATACACCCTACACCTTTCCAAACTACACAAAGGCGGAGTGGTCTGAAAAAGCAGGAGCATTACGACAGCAGATACGCGTCGCAAATGGTTTAGTTCCGAAGCATGAAGACACACCCCTCAACGCGCACATATCAGGAACAATTGAACGGGATGATTATATCGTTGAAAACGTGTATTTTGAAGCGTTTCCAGGTTTCTTGACAACAGGAAATGTTTATCGTCCGAAAGATATTAAACAGGGACCGTTCCCTGCAATCGTAAGTCCACATGGACATTGGGGACGTGGACGATTAGAGGATATTGAGCGCGGTTCAATTCCTGCACGCTGTATAAACTTCGCTAAACAGGGATATGTTGTCTTTGCGTATGATATGATAGGCTACAACGATAGTGCTGAACAGTTGGAACATCGTTTCGGTGGCGCGCCAGAAAGTCTATGGGGTTTGAGCGCGATGGCACTCCAACTTCAGAACGGCATACGTGCTATTGATTTTCTGCAAAGTCTTCCCTATGTTGACGATGAACGTATCGGTTGCACAGGTGCTTCGGGTGGTGGTTCGCAAACCTTCATCTTAACAGCAATTGATGAACGGATTAAAGTCTCCGCGCCTGTCAATATGATATCTGCGACGATGCAGGGTGGTTGCCTATGTGAAAACGCGCCAAATTTGCGACTGGATGCGAGTAATCTCGAAATCGCAGCATTGACGGCACCACGTCCGCTACTGCTTGTTTCATGCACAGGTGATTGGACAGAAAATACGCCAACCGTTGAATATCCTGCCATCAAAAGTATCTATGCACACTTTGATGCAGAAGACAAAGTGCATCATGTTCAGGTAGACGCAGAACATAACTACAATAAGGAGAGCCGAGAAGCAGTATATGCATGGTTCGCAAAATGGTTATTGAATGCAGAGGATACGTCAACGTATAAGGAAGTACCCTATCAGGTAGAATCGGACGATGACCTCTTGATGTTCTCTGATCGTGATTTACCTGAAAATGCTCTAAAACAAGTGGAGATACTTCCCGCATGGATCAAACGTTCACAAGAGGTATATGCTAATATAAAACCTAAGGACAAAGACGGTCACGAGGAATTCAAACAACAGATGGAGAGTGCGTTACGGAGTTCACTTGGACTACATATACCTGATAGCAGTGAAATGACACTCGTTGAACCTGAAGGTGCTTTTCCGACGACTTTCCATCCACGTTATTCGGCACGTCACCTTGTACTTGGCAGAAAAGGAGTTGGGGACGCCATCCCCGCTGTCCTGTTTCGTGCGGAACCTCTGGTCGGACATGACCCCGTTGTTGTCATCGTGCATCCTGAAGGAAAAGAGAAGCTAATCGACCCAGATACAGGTGAACCGGCACTTATTATCACAGATCTACTGTCTGCAAATCCTGATCACAAAGTCTTTATCATTGATGTTTTCGGGACCGGAGAACACGGGGAGTACGAGCGAGCTGAGAATACGAACTTCTTCACAACCTATAACCGAACGACTGCTGCCTTACGGATTCAGGACATTGTTACGACTTTACACTATTTCGCAACAAGAGGTGATGTATCAGAGGTGAGTCTTATTGGGATAGGTGAAGCAGGATTATGGGGATTGCTCGCAGCGGGGTTTGTGAATATCACTAATGTCGTTGTGGATGCAGCACATTTTGATAACAATTCTGATGAAGCATTCTTGAAAACCCTACCCATCCCAAGTATTCGTAGGGTTGGTGATTTTCGCACTGCTGGAACGCTTATTGCACCGGAGAACCTCATCATTCACAATACGGGTGATGTATTTGATACAACGTGGATTAAAGAGGTGTACAGCAATTTAGATGAAAGTCATAGACTGTTCGTGCAAAGAGAAAAACTATCCGATGCAACGATAGCCAGTATTATAATCGGTTAAGGATCGTAGGGGCGGGGTTTCCCCGCCCGAATATTAACGAATTAATAAACAAATCTTCATTCGTTTACCGCAATGATAATACAATTGCCTTAAAAGAACAGAGGCGAGGTGTTTTAAACCTCGCCTCTGTTTTATGTAAGAGATGTGTCTATACTCAACTATAGGTTATAGCCCCGTTCATTGTGTTGTGATAGGTCAAGACCCATGCGTTCGTCATCCTCTTCAACACGTAAGCCAACGATGGCATCAACGATCTTAAGGATAATAAACGAAAGCACACCACTCCAAACAATAGTGATAACGATACTGAGGAACTGTACCCAGACTTGACTCCCTATCATTATTTCTTCAGAACCACCTAACGCGGTAGAGGCAAAAACACCTGTCAATAAAGCACCGACAATCCCACCGATACCGTGAACACCGAAGGCATCAAGAGAATCGTCGTATCCAAGTTTTGATTTCAAACTGGTAGCACCCCAGAAACAGACAGCTCCGGATGCAAACCCAATAGCAAGTGCTCCCATTGGACCGACTGTGCCTGAAGCCGGGGTAATTGCAACTAATCCACCCACTGCACCTGTAACTATCCCTAAGACACTCGGTTTACCGTGTTTGATCCATTCAATGAGCATCCAAGTTACCGCGGCTGTAGCAGTAGAAACTTGTGTGACAAGCATCGCCATTCCAGCAGTACCATTCGCAGCAGCCGCACTACCAGCATTGAAACCGAACCAGCCAACCCAAAGCATGGATGCGCCGACGACTGTGAGTGTCAAACTATGGGGTGGCATTGCTGTCGTTTGATATCCGATCCGTTTTCCGACTAATATACAAGCAACCAATGCCGCTATACCAGCGTTAATGTGCACGACTGTTCCACCGGCAAAGTCAAGAACGCCAAGATCCCAAAACAGCGCACCAGGTCCAGACCATGCCATGTGGCAGAGCGGTGCATAGACTATCAGGGACCAAACTGCAGAGAAGAGCAGCATTGCAGAAAACTTCATTCTTTCGGCAAATGCTCCGGCAATCAGTGCAGGTGTAATTATAGCAAATGTCAATTGGAAAGTGATCCATACTGATTCAGGTATACTTCCACTTAAACTATCTACACCCACGCCGCTCAGGAAAGCTGCACCGAGTCCTCCTACAAAGGAGTTGAATGTGATTTTTCCTGCCTCCATACCAGCGGTGTTAAGCGCAAGACTATAGCCAAGGACGATCCACAATATAGTGATAATTCCTGTCAATGCGAAACACTGCATCAGAACTGAAAGTACATTCTGAACCCGCACAAGACCACCATAGAACAAGGCAAGCCCGGGTATAGTCATGAATAGAACGAGTGCTGTTGAAGTGAGCATCCAAGCGGTATCACCGGAATCAAGGGTTGCCGTTTCTTCTTCCTCTTCTTCCTTGTCTGCTTCGTCTGACTCACCCGCTTCTTCTCCTTCTGCCGGGGTTTCCTCTGCTTGTTCGACTTGTGCTCCCTGTTCTGGCGGTGCATCTTGAGCCATAATGAAACTCGGAACACCCGACATCAAAAACATCAAGATTAACATTCCAGCGATGGAATAACGAATACGTTTCTTTGTAAACTGTGATGCACTTCGTTGTTGCATCTGTAACCTCCTTAGATTTATAGTAGACTTCAGAATTAATGATACATTTTACAACGGGCGAGGAGACCTCGCCCCTACGAGGGTGATCTTTGTAAATACGTTAATGTCTCATTAATTATTGATTACTATACAAGCAAATTTCTACTTGTGTGAAATTTCGTATCTGGCAAGTAAACACCTGTGTCTATCTTAGTTTTCTTACCAAGTGCGAACGAATGTCATTCTGCCAGTAATTCCAGAATCTTCTGACTCTTCATCCATTTGTGTTTCAAAGCCGACAAACAGACCGAGTGTGTTATTCTCACCGTAAGCCATGTTGATACGTCCACCAACTACCAAGCTATCAAGACCTGTCTCAGTTTCTTCTTCTAAACCTGCTAAAGTCGCACCAACTTCTAACTGGGGTCCGATCGCAATGTTATCAGTAACAGAATAGAGTATAAAGTTTCGAGTATAGAAAAGGTCATCATCATAGTCAAATGATGTGTTGAAGAACATCTGAATCCACGACTCAAAACTGATGGATCCCGCAGTGAGATAGGTAAACAGTTGGGGTGCAATTAGTGAATTCGGACCGTTTGCTGTTTCATAATCAAACCCAATACCAACCATAGGAAGGAAAGTAAGTGAAAGTGACTCGTCGTCAACCACGGGGATGCCAATACCGAGATCAAACTCCGCAAAGGTGCCGACTACGTAGATATCACTGTCTATTGATACGCTACCCATTGGGTAACTGCCACCGAACCAGATTTGCGTTCCAAGGCTATCCGTATCAGTCCTGAACCAACCGGAAATACCTGATTCTTCTTCCATTTCCATTTCCATCTCTTCACCTGCTCCGTGCGCGTCAGCGTAGACCATAGAAACGCCACCAACAGCAAGGATACAAGCCAATGCCAGTATTTGTGGTAACCAAAATGCTTTAGATTTCATTAAATTCTCCTTCGTTGTGTAATATTAAAACACTGTTGATTTATGTCAGTCTGTCAAACGATTATTGATTCTGACATAAAAATATGATAGAATCTGTGCTTAGTTGCACTGCCTTCGTTAAAGCAATATACGTGCCAATTGTGTGTTCGTCCAAACTTTACACGCTTAGAGCATGAGTAATCAGTAATCAAACGTGAGTTGGTACCTTATGGCAGTGCAGTTCACTGTATCTGTCACTGAAACCCTCTTATCTGACAACTCAGGACCGATGGTTGACAACTGATAACTGACGACTGATGGTTGTTCCTGTTTCTTCAAAAAATGCTGAAATATTCATCACAAAATTGCCTAAAAAATAAGCATATTCTACTTGGCTGTATCGTCATCATCGGTGCGTTTCTCAGGTTTTGGCAATTGGGTGAATGGAGTTTTTGGATTGATGAGGTGCTGACGGTTCTTGATGCAGAAGAATTCTCACTTACCAATTCACCGATCAATCCAATTCCGTATATCGCAGCGAAGGTCTCTGCTTATGTTGGTGAGAAGTTATCATATTTCACGCATGCACCTGAGGAGTGGCATAGCCGTCTTATCTTCTGTGTTGCGGGTATCCTGTCTATACCGATAGTCTATAGTTTAGGTCAAACGTTATATGACAGTAGGGTCGGACTATTTGCTGCGGCATATTTATCATTATCCAGTTGGCATCTATTTTGGTCACAAAATGTGCGTTCTTATGTCTTCACCTTTCTGTTTGCAGTGTTGACCGCACTGTTTTTCTACCGCTCCTTTGAGAAAGACTCAACAACCTTAACGATTGGTGCGCTTTTTTCCTGTATCTGCCTTATTCTGTCGCATCTGCTGGCAGCTGCTATAGTCCCAACATTGGCAGTCTTTGCGGTTCTCCAATTGTTAGAAAAACGCAATAGAAAACGGTGGATTAACCTGCTTATATTCTTTATACCATTTGCATTACCTGTGCTAATGCTTGTACTGCCTCAAATACGTAACTATATATCATCTGGTTGGGGACACAACGAGTGGGGACGTAGTCCACTCTATATTGTCTTGACTATCGTGCAAGGGGTTAGTATTCCGATAGTTGTTGCAGCTGCTTTCGGTGCTATCGTGAAACCGCTGGAGCGTCCTACGCTTTTTCTTATCTGCTTTGCGGGTGTACCTCTAGTGCTGATGTTGATTGCCTCACAACTACAAAACGTTGCAGGCTACTATCTGTTCTGGACAACCCCTGCTTATTTTATCCTTGCAGCAGTTGCGTGTGAATATATCTGGAAGAAAATAAAACCGATGGGGAGATTTGGAATGCTGCGACTCCTCGTTCCGTGTGTGATTGTGATGACATTGCTTGCACAGGATTATCTCTATTTCCGAATTGAAAATGGTGGGAGACCGAAATGGCGAGAAACCTTTGAAATCATACAAGCAGAACGAGAACCTACTGACCAACTGATTGTATCAGAACCAGAAATGGCGCGGTTCTATATGCCGACAATTATGGCGACTGACATAGACAGGTTGGTAAAGAATAGTGTTGGGTTTGAGGCAGAATGGGAAGACTCAGGCAAGCATAGATTGTGGTGTATCGTTGACGTGGCAAGTTTCAATGTCTTTGATGCGGATATACGTGTTCGCACATGGATACGGCAACGGGGACGCATGATAGCATCGTTACCCGCATTCTCACGTGCAAAAGACAGGACGATTCATATTTATCTTGTGGAATAGGCGCGGTATCTCACCGCGCCTATTCAAATAATTTACGTGCTATCTGTTTACCAGAGACGGGTGAAATTCATTCTGCCAGTTAGTCCGCTATCTTCATCACCTTTCTCAGTGTCATACCCGACATATATACCGAGTGTGTTATTCTTGCCATAGTTGATGTTTATCCTTCCTCCAATTGTCTGACTCCAAAGGCCACCCTTATCTCCCAAACCTTGCACCCTTTCAAACTGTGGACCGATAGCAATTATGTCGTTCAGCGCGTAAGTGAGATAATTACGTGTATAGAGTTCGTCTATAGCCGTATCATCAAATATGGAAGTATAAGTATTGATTGTCCAGTGGAAAAAGAAGATTTTACCTGCAGACAAGAAAGCAAATATCTGGGGATAGAGTGAATCAGGTCCATCTACTCCTTTATAGTCAAAACCTACACCAAGCATAGGCTGGAGCAAGAGCGTCAGGCTGTCATTCGCAACAACGGGAACTGTAACACCAAAATCAAATTCTCCCGTATACTTACCTTTGTGATTATCATTGATATATATATTAGATGCGATGGCGATGTTTCCAATCGGATGACTTGCACCAATCAAGAAATAACTGCCTAAACTATCAATATCAATCTGGAACCATCCTGAAACACCGGGTTTTTCTTCTGACATTTCACCTTCAGATTCATGAGCATCTGCCAGAACAGATGGTGTACCAATAATGGATAAAATACCGATCATGAGAAGGGTAACGACTAAATGTAATGCATTCGTTTTCATAATGTCTCCTTAAGGATGTGCTAATTTCAAATAGCACTTGTGTGCAAACTTGAATTGGGTAGTAAACTGTTCAATCAACAGTGAAGCACACTTCAGAGCATAACCTGCTTAACACTGTTGATGTATACAAGTATATCCTATTTTTTAGATTGATTTCAAGGGTTTTGACTCTTCTCAACCTGTTCCATGAGATGTGCAAGTTTCTGCTTATCCTTCACACCCTTTGACGCTTCAACACCAGAGCATAGATCAATTCCGTAAGGAGCGATAGTTTCAATTGCAGATTTAACGTTGTCTGGACGGATACCCCCCGCAAAAAACACAGGTAACGGACTTTCTGCGATCAGTTCAGCCGCTACATTCCAATCACAGGTCTTGCCAGTGCCACCATACCGCGGCGGATCAACGCTCATATCAACAGAATCAAATAAGAGAAAATCAGCTCCTGCATCACAGTATGCCTGCATCTGTTCACGGACTGCGGGGGTGTTTACATTTTCAGGGTTTCCTGCTGGTAAGTAAACAGACTTCCACAACTGGCATGTCACGAGATGCCTGAGTTCTTCTACCTGTTGTGGTGTCTCTGTTCCAAGCAGTTGAACTGCAAAAGGTCTTATCTTTGATACCGCTTCATGTATATCAGATGTTGTTCTATTGTATAGCAGCAATACGGTCGGAATAGGACTTGCGCTTGCGATTTCCACAGCTTGGCTTGTGCTTAACGAACGTTCTGAAACGGCGACGTCAACGAGTATACCAGAATAATCTGCACCCGCATCTGCGGCGAGACAAGCATCGTGTATAGATGTTGTTCCACAGATTTTAACTTTGCACGACTGTTTTGAACTATTGGATTTGTAACTATTCATACCTTC
>VXOP01000028.1:0-6975 GCA_009839975.1 Candidatus Poribacteria bacterium | reverse complement strand
GTGAAATCAATAACGCATTTACTTACGCGTCACAGAAAACTGTCTGCCTGTCTGCAGCAGAGTAACAGATAATCATTGTGACAGGTTGCCATCCGGTATTCACAGCATTATGTTTGACGTTGCGTGGAATTCGCAACATCATCCCAGGTTTAAGTGGGATGGTTTCGTCTCCTAACTTATGGTCGCACTCACCTGAAAGGACATAGATTAACTCCTCACAGTTTGGATGGTAGTGGGTGGGGTTGCCTTCTCCTGCGTTAATGTAGACAACACCGAATGTCATTTCTGCGTCTGGATCAATTTGGTCATTGCATAACCACTTAATCGCGCCCCACGGAAAATCAAGAGCTCCCGCTTCATTGCTATCTGTTAAGGTTATTTCCATTTCTTCTCCTTTAATGTTTATATTCTCAATCATGTGCTATAGTAAAATAGGTCAAACGGTTCTGAACAAATGTCTCTAAACCTTCGGATGGGTGTTCGTGGAAGTATCCGATAGGTGCACATATTGCTCTTACATGTTCTATCTGTTGATTGACAGGATAGTGTATATGTCCAAAAAGCACGTGTGATACAAGCGGTTCTTGTAGACATAAATCACCAAGACCGACACTGCCGTAAAACGCTCGAAAATAGTCCCACGGCAGTTCATTGCGATAGCGAATACACTCGCGAAACGGCACATGATGGGTGACAACAATAATACGTTCTACATCGCTTCTGATTGAACCGATCTGTTGACTGAGTTCTTCTTCAAAACGTTGTGAAACTTCAGGGTCCGTTCCTGACCAGATAATGTAACGCTTATCACTCCAGACTGCTCCCATTAACTGTTTTTCAGCATACTGTTCTTGTGTGAAATCATACTTGTCAGAAGCATAAGTATAGTCATACCAACCGATGGTACCGCAGAAACCAACACTGTCTATAATTTGTGGACTTTCATTGAGGGGGTGGAACCCATGATCACGACATATTTCTGAAATCACCAAGCATTTCTGGGCACTTGTCATGTTTGCATCTTTATTCACCCAGATATCATGATTGCCGGGAACAAAGAACTTCCTGCAGGTCAGTTTCGCGTTGGCAAATTCACCAAGGATTTCATAAAAATCAGTCAACTTAGGTGTTATATCACCTGCCAGCACGAAAACATCAAGATTGGCTGCTTGGATGACATCAATGAGAATTGGTATAATTGCTCTGTTCGCTTCGGTTGCGTCCGTATGTAGATCAGAAATCAGTCCAATTTTCATTATACAAAATAGGATTACTGAGCAGGGGTTGCCAAGCTGCTAAATACCTCGTCAAGAAAGATACGGATAGCAGAATCACCCTCTTGGAATCGATCTCTTTGTCGTTCAAGCGCACTCAGGGAGGGTTCATCTCCAATCTTTGCAATTGCGTCAACGAGGGTTAATTGTATCGCTGGGTCCCCTGGGGTCTCCAATGCGTTAATTAAAAAGTCGCGTGTCTGTATACCGCCAATCCTACCGAGTGCAGAAGCGGCTATGTCTTTAGCAGCCGCGTCGGCTTCATTAAACGCAGCAATGAGTGCATCAATGGCAGGTTCACCGATGAGACTCAACGCCAAACCTGCTTGGAAACGTATACCCGGTATCTCATTTTGGTCTCTTAGAACCTTTACCAGCGGTTCAATTGAAGAGACAGGTTTAAGTGTACCGAGCATTGAAAGGCATGCTCTACGAATTTCTTGCTCCGGTTCTGTATCTAAATGGATATATTTTTCAGCAAGCGCAACAAGCCGTCCGGCACTTACCTTCTGGTGTAGAGACGCTGAACGGTGACGGAACTGAATGCCGAATGGGGCTTCAAGTGTCGCTGTGTTTGCTTTGAGATCAACAAGCAGCAATCCAAGTATTTCAGCAGATTCCCGTTGGCGGACATCAAGCATGTCTGCAGGAAGTTGATTTACATCTTCCGCCTGAAACTTTTGGAAGAGTGGATTAAGTTCGCTTAAAGCGACAAGTCGTTCTAAACTACGTGCTGCGGCTTTACGTAGCGCGAGTTCTCGGTTATTTTGAAGGATATCTATCAATGCATCCACAGCGCGAGCGTCACCCAAATTGCCAAGAGCCGTCACAGATGCGATTTTCACGCCGATGAGTTCTGTGGTTCGCAACGTTATGCTGGTATTCGTTTGTGCGAATTCATTGACACTCTTCTTGTAGTCATTTAGACTAAAAATCTTTCGTTCATCAACTATTTTTTCAATTACATCACCGATCTGTATATCATCACTGTTTGCTGCAGGGGTTCCAGGTGTTATCTGTTTTATTCGGACGGTGCCATTGCCTTCTACCTGTAATCCGACTTTATCCCCCAATTTACGAGTTGCTATACGGAGCGGTTCTTTACCTTTGATGTATAACAGCATATTGCTGTCATGTTTCATCGCCTTTTTAACAGCATGTGCGTATTCTTGTGCGTTCTGAATAGTATATTCACCGATTATGTAGGAAATAAGCTCACCCGTAGAAAGTTGCGCTTTATCAGCGGGACCGTTGGGGCTGATTCTGTTTATAACAACGCCACTTGTTGACCATCGGTTATCAAGGTCACTGTCAAGTCGCTTCACTTCCATTTGCATGTGTTCATCGTAATAACGGTTATCACAACCCGTTGCCAAGACGACTGTGATAAGGATGAAAACAATTAGTAACTTTCTAAACATCAGTAATCCTCTAATTTCCTATCTGAACAACGACTTCGCGACTACTCTTCTCTTTTAGTGCGTCCAAGAGTGGCTGTACTGCCTTTTCATCACCGAGTGTGGACAGTGCACGGATTGCATCAACTCGCAATGATGAGCCTTTGTTCTGCGTAATCTTTACAAGCTCAGGCACGGCTTTTCCACCAATTTTGCCAAGAGCAGCGACTGCTAACTGACGCACTTCCGGAACTTCTCTATCCGCTTCTCTTCTTGCAGAACCCGATTCAATAAGTTCCGCAAGGGCAGGAATAGCTGCTTCGCTTCCTATTTCACCAAGTGCTTTAACAGCATTCAATCGGGTCCCCATCTGTTTGTGATTTAGCAGATCAATGAGAAGTGGCACCATTGTTGATGGATTCGTTTTACCGATGTTTGCCATAACCCAGTGTGCATCATGTCTGTCCCGATTGTCCTTGGATTTAATTGCTTTTTGTAGTTGCTTGATAAGCTGTTTACGTCCACCTTTCTGCGAAATTAGGGTAAGTGCTTCCAGTGCAGCATTTTGTACATTGACATCGTCATCTCTGAGGGTATCAAAAACAAGGATCTCAAGGTATTCCCGTGGTTCCTGCTGATACGCTTTATAGAAATGCTGTCCTCTCTGGGCAATGGATGCCTGATGCCATTCAGGTTGATTCGCCTCATAGAACGCTTGCGAATTATAGAACCCAAGCAGATAGTGTGCTTCAGCGTTATCTTGTTCCTGTTCAATAGCCAATTTAAACTCTCGAACAGCGCGTTCCTCTTTCCGTCTTTTATCCGATTTGATGAGCTCTTTGCCTTTTGCCAAGTGCTCGTTTTGGTTGCCACATCCAATTATGAAAAACGCAAGTCCGATTAGAAGAAAAAACTTTTTCATGTATTAGTTCTCATCAGGGACGGCACACGGAGAGTGCCTACTACTTTACGATTGACCTGTCTGACTAAAAAGTTCAGGTTGGGGTGCTTCAGATTTCTCTGTCTCATCTTCCTTTTGTTCAACATCTTCCTCAGGTTCTTCAACATCTGTTGGTGTTTCAGCAGTGATGGTCTTTTGAAGTGTGACAATCGGTTTTTCTGTGAAACCCCAATCCTTGTATCGTTGAATGACCGGGTTTTCATCAGAAGACAGTTCAATTTCAAGGGTTTCCATACCTTTTTCTGCTGCGATAGTTTCAGCTGCTGCGATAAGATTATCAGCAACACCCAATTGGCGAAAGGGTCCAGCGACAGCCAGCTCACTGACCTGTCCGACATGTGTATCTAATGGATGCTGTTCTACCGAGATATGTCCGATAGCGTGTCCACTTGATTCAGCAACAAGTCGAGTTTTCTGACTATCTTCAGCCAGATCCGCTTTCAGATTGTCAGTTACCTCCTCCGTTGTTTTATCAGAAAAACAGTATGCCTGCAAGTTAGTGGCATCCTCTTCCTTAGCTTCTCGAACAGATAATGTTCCTTTCAAGTTAAAGTCTTTGTTTGCCATCAAAATATTCGGGCAGGGGACACCGCAGCTTTAGCTCGGTGGGGAATGCCCGCCTCCTTGTGTTTTGGTATAATGACAGGTTTTATACTACCAACGTACCTGTCAAACGTTGCTGCGGGTCTTTAATACCGTTCCGCAGAAACGGCCTGTAGTCAGGACTTAATCTTGCGGAGTGGACGCTTGGCAGGCGCTTCACACAAGCACCAATGCTTTAGCACGGTGTCACTGACGCTACATGGGACTATCATTCACAGCGTTCGTTTCTAATGTGTTATCTTCTTCTACAATCAAATTATCTTGTCCGATCCGTAGTTGTCGTTCAGCATCAACGATATCACGATTGATTTTTCCGATACACAGATTGAGTTTGTCAGTTAATATCGTATGTCCCTTCATTGCGCGTCGGATTTGACGTAATTGGTCTATCACAAGTCTAAAGGTTCTGACAAAATCACCCGGGTCAAGTTCAGCATAATCTGTCAATTCCTCAAATTCACACCCACGGCTCCAAGCGAGCATAGCAGAACACAAACGGAACTCCAAATCGGGAATCAATTCTGCTACATAGAGTTGGTGCTCTACTCTCTGAATTTCCAATATTTCGTTCATCGCCTCACCCAGAATTGATAACATACTTTCTTCTTTTAAACGTTTAAAATATCCATCTTTGCGGGGTTCGGACACAATTGCAACTAAAAGACAATTGATTTCATCTTCACTTAAACGTTCAAAGAAACCGTTAAAAAGCAGTTGCGTTAATTGGAGTTCGTATCCATAGATATGAGCTGCGGTATGTCCACGAGGAAGAAGTGTCTGCTCTTCAATATATCCGAGTGATCGCAGAACTTTTAATCGGGTGGCGATCTGTTCTTGCTGAAAATTCTTTATTGAGGCATGTCTTTTCTTTATATTGAAGATATACTGTTCCTGTTTACGTATCGCTTTATATTTATTGGTACAATCCGTACGTTTAGAGCAATCGTGACAATGATTTTTTGCCAGTCCCATCTTGAGACTATTCATCCTACTGTAAACCTTGCTAATATTCTTATTACGTTCTTTTTTTTCTGACTTCCCTTGAAACGTTTGAGATTTGAGTGCTACTAATTCCAAATGTAATTTTTGCTGTTTACTGTCATTGTTGCGTTTATGTCTATAATAACCTTCAATCTGTTTCATCCCATCAATATTGTTGTGTATACAGATTGGAGGTGGTAGGGCATCTCGTTTTTTCTCTTGGACTTCAATGCGTTCATTGAGCTCGGTAATACGTTTGTTATTTTGGTGGTTGCTCAGAGTCATTGTATAGACATCGTATATATCTTCTCCGAACTTCTCATAGAGATTGAGAATGCTTGAGTACGAAAGATTGAACTGACTATTGATCGGTTCAATGTTCTTTGAAATTGCTCTACTCACATCTCCGTGCATCGCATACTCTGGTTCAACTTGTGCGTAGACATAACCGACTTTATCAATACCACGTCTGCCTGCGCGACCTGCCATCTGGTGATATTCACCGGATTTTAGATACCGAAAACTGATACCATCAAATTTTTCAAGACTATCAAACACTACTGTACAGGCTGGCATATTGATCCCGACAGCAAAAGTCTCAGTGGTAAATAAGAGCTGTATCAATCCTGAGGTGAATAATCGTTCAACGACCTCTTTAAGCGTCGGTAACATACCTGCATGATGATACGCTATACCGCAGGCTACTAAGCGTCGAAAGTCTGTGATTGCCTTTTCTTCAACAATATCAAACTGTTTGCAGAGCGCGTCAAATTTTTCTAAAATCTGCTCCTGTTTTACGTTATCAAGCAGATAGTGATTTCCTGAAGTTGCATAATATAAGGCATTTGCTTCACATCTCCTCCGACTGAAACAGAAATATAAGCACGGAAGTCGTCTATGCTTCTTAAGGTATGGAATCAACTCAGTATAGATAATGTCATGTTGTTTTGCAATATTGGCATTATCTGCATTATTGTTGTCAGTCTGTTTTTTATTTCTGCCTTTCCGCTTTTTTCGGCTTGCGATTTTTCTGAGTTGATTTAGATGTTCTAATTTGCCTATGCCAAAACCGGTATAATAGAGGTGATGCTCCAAAGGAACTGGACGTTCTAATTCTTCAACAACATCAAGGTTAATATCTCTAACGTCCCGCATCCACTCGGCAAAAGAGTTGATGTTGGGGATTGTTGCACTGAGGCAGACGAATTTGATGTGTTGCGGAGCAAAGATTATACTTTCCTCCCAGACAGTCCCACGTTCAATGTCGTTGATATAGTGGATTTCATCAAAGATCACATAGGAGACATCCTGTAATCTATCTATATTATCAAAGATAGTATTTCGGAAGATTTCAGTTGTCATCAAGAGAACTTGTGCATAAGGATTCAAGACAACATCTCCAGTGACAATCCCAATTTTATCACCATATTCAGACTGAAAATCTCTATACTTTTGATTGCTAAGTGCCTTAATCGGTGCAGTATAGATCACGCGTTTATTTGTCTGCAGACATTTTTCAACGGCATATTCAGCGATGACGGTTTTACCAGCACCTGTCGGAGCCGTTACGATTACTGAGTGTTCTCGGTTAATTGCTTCTATCGCTTCCTGCTGAAAACTATCAAGTTCAAATCCTTTATATTGCATCTAAGTCCTCTATACTGATGAATGAATCCTATTTATAACTTCAGTTTGATTAATCACTTCGGATGCGTTCACTCACGCCACTTTCGTATCCGAGAGGCGTGAATTGTAGCAC
>VXOP01000154.1 GCA_009839975.1 Candidatus Poribacteria bacterium | reverse complement strand
TGCTATGACTGTATAGTTATTTTCAGCAAGAAATAACAGATATTTCTCAAAATCATCAGGTTCAGTATGTACCCAAGGGTGTTCTAAATCAGGAACGCCGTGAAATGTCAATACGGTTATTTTACCATCTTTTGCTTGTTCAAGAGCCCATGTAAAGTCATCAAAATTCCAATTCGGGCCAGATGATCCAGTTGTCGGAACAAGAAGCGGGTGATGCGCAGCTGGATCGTAAGCAGGACCGCGTCCTCCTTCAGAATCATACTCATATTCTGGATATACGCCACGTCGTGCAAATCGAAAACCGTGTTTTGCAAGCACTTCTACAGAAACATCATTGTTACTATATCCAGGATAACAAAAAGTTGTCGGTTTGCTAATACCGTATGCCTCACAACGTCTATCTATATGTTCCAAATCATCTAATAGTTCTTGTTCTGATTGTTGTGTGACATTTTTGTGATGGCGTGTGTGATTTCCAATCTCAAACCCAGCATCATGCAGTCCACGTATCTCTTCCCAGGTCATATAAGCATCTTTATTCGTTAGGAAATTCAGTCCTTCTGTAATGTAAAATGTTGCGCCGAAACCGTACTGGATAAGCAAGGGAGCGACAAAGGTTGCTTGCGATTTGCAACCATCATCAAATGTAAGGACAACAAGTTTTTCAGGTATCTGTTTTTTCGGAATCTGTTGCATATCTGTCCTACTCCATCCTGATATTTTTCTATGTAAATAGAGGTATAAAACCTACGTAATTATATATGTACATATTTACATAGTCAAGAGAATCAGTTCTAATACTTTGTCAAATCTTCTTTTGTAGTACTGTAAAGCGAAGCGAAACCCAACCTACAAAACAGGAATTGACAAGACACTAAGAACACAAAACACTTGACACAAATTTACTGTAGGTGTAAGATATAGGAGGAGGTAAAAAAGATGATCGATCGACGCTCGTTCTTAAAATCATTGGCAGGATTAACTGCTGGTATCATGATATCGTCATCAAATGTAGAAAGTCAGGAAGTAAAGACTACTAACGACCGTCTTGGGACATTATTACCGTTAAGAAAGTTCGGGAGGACAGGAGAAAATGTAACAATGCTGGGTGTCGGCGGGTGGCATATCGGTGAAATGTCAGAGACTGAAGCACAGAAAACTATTGAAACCGCATTGGCAGGAGGTGTCCGTTTCTTTGACTCCGCAGAATCTTATCAAGCAGGTGGTAGTGAAAAGCGTTTAGGGAAACTCCTTGTGCCGAAATACCGGGATGATGTCTTCATAATGAGTAAATCAACTGCTCGCGACGCAGACAGTACCAGAAAGCATCTGGAAGGTACACTCAAACGTCTCAATACTGATCATCTCGATCTGTGGCAGGTACACGCTGTCCGGAACCCCGAAGATGTTGATGAAAGGATCAACAACGGTGTTTTTGATGTCATGGTGAAAGCAAAGGAATCTGGAAAAGCACGTTTTATTGGATTCACGGGTCATACCAGTCCATTCGCACATAAACGGGTCTTAGAAAAATCAGATATTTTTGATGCTTGTCAATTGCCTGTTAACATTGCGGACATCAGTTATGAGAGTTTCATTGAAGGTGTTATTCCAACGCTTGTTGAAAAGAACATCGGTGTAATTGGCATGAAGTCCTTGGCAAATGGTGGTTTCTTCGGGGGATCAAGACATGGAAAACACGGTACGAACCCAAGAGTAGTACCAAATCGTGTAAGCATCCAAGAAGCAATTCGTTTTGTTTGGTCTTTTCCTGTCAGTACACTTGTGACAGGACCTGATGACGCTGCCCAGATGCAAGAGAAAATAGATATTGCCAAGAAGTTTATAGGTATGGATGAGGAAGAGAAGAAGAGACTTATAGACAAAGTTGCTGACATGGCAGGAACAACCGTGGAGTTCTATAAGGCATAATAGTGTCATTATTGATATACGGACGGGAGACTAACAGTTACCCGTCCGTATAAACTCAGTTCTCTATCCTACGTTTCATGCGAAACTTTACTCCCCGAAATGACCTGCTACTAAGGTTAAATCCAAGATATTTACGGATCCGTCTCCATTAACATCAGCTTCAGGTGGTGCGTCGTCATTACCGATATGTGATGCGACAAAGGTCAGGTCTAAGATATTTACATTCCCATCTCCGTTTGTGTCCCACGGTCCAATTGGGGGTTCAGTTATTTCAGCGTTTTCAATAATCACTGGCAACTGAACACCTGCAGCCTTTGAAATTATCACGTCAGTCAACAGAAGTTCGGATGCTTTGGCAGAAAGAACTTCAAATTTGATGGTGACAAGCGTGCCATCTGCTGTGCTTGCTGGTGTATCTACAGATATCTGTGCAAATCGGACCCTATCTGTCACTTCAGGAGTTGGTACGGTTAGAAGTTCACCTTGTAAGTATGTACCATGTTCTAAGGATACAAAGCGGAGTGCTGTTGGATCAAAACTTAGAACACCTTCATATCCCTGTACGTCCTGTCCATCAACAATATCAACAGTAATAGTAAGTTGTTCACCTCTCCTTGGAGACTCTATAGATGCCGGTGAAACCTTGACTGTAACAGGAAGGACTAAATTTATATTAAGAATAGTTGCAAGTTCATCAATTGCTTCAGGGTCTTGAAGTAGGAGTTGAAGCGTTGGATCGCTATAAAATGTCATTACATCCATATCATCCTTCAAGAGCGTAATGAATCTTTCATCAATATTAGGCAAGATTGTTTTTAATGTGTCAGGATCAGTTTCCACCGATTTGAGTATTTCAGGCGTGATTTGATTTTGAATATCTGTTTTTCTGAACGTAGCAAGGATTGTCGGAAGAAGTTCCTTGATATCCTCTCTTTCAAACACCGCAGCATGTGTTTCAGCAACTCGTTCAGCGAGTGAAAGCTCAGCAAATCTGAGTAATTCTTCAAGTTCATCAATAGCATCAAGGTCCTGAAGTAAAGCCTGAACATCGGGGTCTCTCAGGAACGTCTGGATCTCTTCATCTTCCTTTAGCAAAGTGATAAATTCATCACCTATATCAGGAATAAGAGTCTTGATAAATTCTGGATTATCTACGGCAAGATTTATTGTTTCAGGTATTAAAAACCGTTGATTTTCAGGTTTTTTTATTTCCACCAAGACTACAGGTAATAATGCTTTAATGTCTTCTCGTTGAAGGAAAGTTTGATATTTTTCAAAGACCTTCTCTGCCAGTGAAGGGGTCTCTTCCTGACTATTTGAATTGAATGCAAGAAATGAATATGAAAGAAGTGTAGATAGAAAGATGGCTGTTAACAGGAGTTTAGGTAGAGAGATAATTTTCTTGGTTTGATGGTGTGAATACATAACAATTTCTCCTAAATCAGGGATTAAACAAGTTTAAATATTAAATATGCAGGTTGCACGATGATGACGGGCAGGGAGACCCGCCCCTACGGGTTCGGAGCCTGCAGGATCACAGATTAAGCAAGTTTGAATATTAAATACGCAGGTTGCACGATGATGATGGGCGGGGTCATTATATATAATTGGCCGCCCTACGGGTTCGGAGCCTGCAGGAAAATCTTAAGCGAGTATTTCTCCTGCAGATGGGTTCTGTTTGAAGCCGCCTGCTATGATGTTGTTGTAAGGTTCATTTGGGTCTCTGCCAACTGGACGCATCTCTGGTGTATGATAACCGAATCGTACCGCTTTTCGCCACTCTTCAGTTCTATTGACTTCAGACCAGTGTATGAGACAGTAACTGAAAAAGATAACATCTCCGGCTTTTGCTGGAATTGGTATTGAGTCGATGAAGTCTGGATGGAACTTATCAGTTGGCAAGTGTGGTGCTGTTCCTTCACCGGTGATATGTTCTCTTGGTCCCTCTTTATGACTGCCGGGAACAACTCTAAGGGCACCGCTTTCATAGGGTGCATCATCAAGATGAACAAGACAATCTACGAAATCGAGTCCATCGTGTGGGTAAAATGGATAGTCCTGATGCATCGGAAATGGTGTGCCTTTTTCTGGTGGTTTTGCGTGTAGGACCGTATGGTGCCACTGGACTCTATCGCCAATAAGCGATTGGACAGCACTTGTTAATCGTTCATGGAAAATCACCCGTCCCCATGCGGCAGAATAGAAGTGCGGATTATGCATGAAGACTGCCTTAGTGGTTTGCTGGTCTTCCGCATTTAAGTATTTTGTCCGCCACGGGCCGGGCCACCCGATTGTTTCCTGTCCCCAATTGTTTATGATCTTCACCATATCTGATGCAAGTTCTTCCGTTTCTTCTGACGTGAAAAGCTGATCAACTTTGAGATAGCCGTTCTCATTATAAAAGTCTACCTGATCTTGCGTGAGCATCTTATTCTCCTTACTATAGAATGAAGTTGGGTTTGTGACTCTTCCAAAATATTACGTTATAGTCAGATGTTTTGTCAAGGTATTTAATTCAGTTTTTGACGAGTGTCAAGTCTTGAATTGGGTTATTCAAAATATTCGTCTTCATTGAAGTTTGTCCAAGATTTGAACACGGGAAATGGAGCAGGTAAACTTTTATTTTCGTCATTTATCTTGAATTGTATTTTGTCTTTATCGTATAGATTTCGTATAGAGATAGAGACACCTTTAGTTTCAATACAATCATCACATTCTGAAGGTATGTTCTGGTATGAATGGGGATCTACAAAATATAATCTATGTTCTGATCCGCCTTTCTCAACTTTATAGTCTTTTGCGAAAATTTCCCATTCTTTCAATGCGTATTCACCTTCAGCATATTGCGCCCACATTCTTATTATATTCCCTTCTGTATCATCAAAAAAATCAATAATGACTGCCTTCCGTTTAGCAGCATCTTTCTCAGGATCAAATTGACGAAAAGAACGGTCATTCAATTCTGCTTTTACTTTCTCTTCCTCTGCACTGTCAACAGGTTCTAAAGGATTACTGCAGGAAGCAAGAAATAGGAAAGACAGTAGGGTGAGAAATTGAATTGAAAACAGTACACATCTATTTGGTATTATAACTTGATGATATTTGTGAGTATAGTTCAGCGTTTTCATTTTGAAACTCTCCCCTTAGTTACGTAACATATTTAGCAAAAGTTTAACATTTTAAAAGGCGATATGTCAAGGTATGATTATATCAACCCATAATTAGTACTTGATTGAGAATAAAATCTCTGTTAGAATGCCTACACAGTAATCCTAAATGTGAATGGGATATGCAAGAGATTGTCGTAGTTGTATTGAAATTACGAAAGTTGGCAAACATGGTAGGAGAAGTTAGACTTAGATATATTGTGGGAGTGGTAATATGACAGAAACTGATGAACGCGTTGATGGCGGCACACTGCCAGATTGGGAGACGGCGGAATTACCTGAACCGCCAAAATATCAATTTGGAAAGGCTTTTAGAGGAATCTTAGGACCCGGTATAATCGCACTGGGGGCATCAATTGGGAGTGGGGAATGGCTGTTAGGTCCAGCGATCACTGCTCAATATGGCGGGACTCTTCTATGGATCGCAACAATAGCAATTATACTTCAATCTTTCCTTAACACTGAGGCAATAAGGTACACTGTTTATTCTGGTGAACCGATGCTGAGTGGGTATATGCGATGTAAACCCGGACCCCGATTTTGGGCAATATTCTATTCTGGGACCGACTTTTTTAGTATTTGGCCTGCCTGGGCAATGACTGCAGCAACTGCACTCGGTGCCGCATGGTTAGGAAGAATGCCCATGGAAACAGACCAGAATACCGTGAGAATCTTTGCTTTCTTGATATTCTTTGCCTGTTTGGCAATTGTTATGTTCGGCGGAAAGATATACAATGCACTTGAAAAAGTACTGCTGTTCATGGTCGTTTGGATTATCAGTTATTTGGTTATTGTTAATGTGTTATTTGTCCCTTTTGAAAACTGGTGGACGGTCATAAAAGGTTTCTTTAGTTTTGGCGCATTGCCAGATGATGTCCAGACAGGTAACTTTGATTGGCTACTCCTTGGTGCATTCGCAGCTTATGCTGGGAGTGGAGGATTAGGTAACATTACAATATCAAACTACGTCAGGGATAAAGGATGGGGCATGAGTAGTTTAGTTGGTGCGATACCTTCAATCATCGGTGGACAGAAAGTAACACTATCGCACTTTGGAAAGGTTTTTCGTATTACACCGGATAGTATTCAACGATTTAAAGAATGGTGGAAATATGTCCGATTTGAACAATACTATATCTGGCTTATCGGGTGTTTTATCGGTTTAGCACTCCCCGCACTGTTGTCATTAACCTTTGTGGAACAAGGAAAGGAAATGGATCAGTGGTCAGCAGCTGCATTTCAAGCAGAGGGTCTTGCAGATACGGTAGGCATACCCATCATGTGGCATCTGACACTGTTATGTGGTTTCTGGGTGCTTTTCTCCACACAACTCGGTCAAGTTGATGGTGTGCCGCGGAGATTTACGGATATTATATGGACAGGATTTAGAAGTGCACGGAGAATGGATGAAAAGAACGCGAAATGGATATATTATCCGATCCTGTTAGTCTATGTGCTATGGGGTGTGATTGCTATGTATTTTGCAAGGCCCTTCTTTATGATACTTGTCTCTGCCACGATAGGCGGATATCAACTCGTGATTACCGCAATACATACGTTTTATGTGAACCGAAAGTTCTTGCCAAAAGAGATACAACCACCGATTTGGAAACAGATCGGTTTGCTCATGTGTGCGGGATTCTACACAATTTTCGGTACTATCACAGTCATTCGAAAAGTGATTGTGCCTTACATACTGCCGTTATTTGTTGGATGAGGATAATTTGTAAATCGTTGCATTAAATCAATGTGAAGGTATTGATTAAATTAGACAGATTAGTCTATTCTGGGTGTCAATGCTGAGAGAACGGCTTGCGTAAGGCTTTCTATAGTTGCATCCTTAGATATAATATTGACCTTTACGCCATGCTTTCTTGCAGTTGCTTCTGTTGTTGGACCGATGACGGCTACGTGGACTTTAGACAATAATTCCTTAGGATTCTGTTCGGGGAACATTTCGAGGAAGTTTCTTACAGTAGAAGAACTCGTAAAGGTAACGATGTCTATTTTTCCTTCCAACAAATCTTTAAGGATCACATCCCCGCATTCACTTTCTACTTTGAGGGTATCATAAATCGCTACGTCATGGACATGTGCACCTCTTTCGCGTAACCTTTGAGGTAAATCAGCAGTAGCGATTTTTGCTCTTGGCAGCAGTATGTTCTTGTCTTGCACATTTTGCAATTCTCTGGCAATAACGTTTCCGCTAGAATGCGTTGGAACAAAATCAGGCTTTATGCCAATGCCATTAAGTGCTGCAATCGTCTTTGGTCCTACAGCGCAGACTTGGCACGTCAAAAATGCTCTTGTGTCTAATCCAATACTATTTAGCAAACTATAATATATCTCAACTGCATTGACACTTGTGAAGATGACCCAATTATACTTGTCAGGGGTTGGTATCTGTTCGTCTCTTAACTTAATAGGATGGATCTCTATTGTTGGGAACTGTATGACTTCAGCACCATTCTCCTCTAAACGTTCTGCAAATTCACTTGCTTGTGCGCGGGCACGGGTGATAAGTATACGTTTACCGAAAAGTGGTTTCGTATCAAACCATCTGAGATGTTCGCGTAAGTTGTTTACATGTCCCACTATAATTATTGCTGGACTGTTCATTTGAACTGCTTCCACTTTTTCAGCTATGTTCTCAAGTGTGCCTTGCACGACAGTCTGTTGTGGTGTCGTTCCCACTCTGACTAAACTCACAGGTGTGTGTTTATCTCTACCATTTGAAATTAAACGATTCACAATTTCTGATAGATGTGCGACTCCCATATAAACGATAAGCGTGTCTACCGCAGTGGCGAGTTGTGACCAATTGATATTGGAGTCTGCATGCATCGCAGCTGAATGTCCCGTGACAAATGCAACTGATGATGCAAAATCACGATGTGTAACAGGGATTCCGGCATAGGCAGATGCAGCAATACCAGCAGTGACACCGGGAACAATTTCAAATGGTATTCCTCCTTGCACAAGAACGGTTGCTTCCTCACCACCACGACCAAATATGAACGGATCACCCCCTTTAAGACGTACAACAACTTTACCCGCCTTTGCGTGTTGTAGCAGCAATTGGTTTAGTTCATCCTGACGAGTTGCCCGTATTCTCGGATCTGGTGCTTTGATTTTCAGGGTGTGTTCAGGACAATAATCAAGCAGAGAGTCATTCAGAAGCAGATCATATATGACAACATCAGCTTTCTGTAGACACGCCATCCCTTTGACGGTAATGAGTTTCTTATCTCCAGGTCCTGCACCGACTATGTAGACGATTCCATTTTTCTCTGTGCTCATGTAGGATACCTTTGCTTAAATCACCTATGCATCAATTCGTGTGCCCCGTTTTTTCGTAGTTTCTCAGCAACGAGTTTTCCTAATTCTTGGGGTTTATCAATATCACCTGTCGCTTGTTCTACTATACGTTGTTTGCCAAGCGGATGACATACAGTTCCAATGAGAGAGAGTTTTTCGTTATGCTGTCTGGCATAAGCACCAATTGGCAATTGACAACCACCACCGAGGGATTCCAGTAGGGTTCTCTCAGCAGTAATCTCGGTTGTTGTGATGCTATCGTTTAGTGGAGAAAGCAGCTGCTGTGTGCGACTATCTTTCTTGCGAGTTTGAATTGCCAATGCCCCTTGTCCTACTGCTGGTATGAACTTATCAGGTTCAAAATACTCTGTTATTATATCTTCCTTTTGTAGACGTTTTAGTCCTGCAGCAGCAAGTATAATTCCATCAAGTTCCGTTTCTTGAAGTTTTCTTAGGCGTGTATCAACATTTCCTCTAACATCAACCACATGCAAATCTGGTCGGATGTGTAGGAGTTGCGCTTTTCTACGCGGACTTGTCGTTCCAATTTTTGCCTCGTCGGTAAGGTCGTGTAATGGTAGCCGTGTAGATGAAATCAATACGTCACGCGGATCTTCACGGGTTGGGATAGCAGCGATACATAATCCATCCGGTAATTCTGTTGGCAGGTCTTTAAGACTATGAACGGCAAGGTCAATATCTTCATTCAGCAAGGCAATCTCAATCTCTTTGGTAAACACACCTTTCCCAAGTCCAACTAATGTTCTATTCTGGATTGTGTCCCCAGTTGTTTTAATGATTTTAAGTTCAATTTTAATATTAGGATGGTAGTGGAGGATCTGCTGTTGGACATAAGAAGCTTGCCAAAGTGCAAGTTGACTGCCACGTGTTCCGACCGTAACGGTATTCTTCATTCCTGTTCCTTCTTGTCAACTTGATCCAACGCGAACAGTTCTTGTATCGCTTGTACATATTTCCCGTGGTCAGCATCACCATCGTTAACAGCCTGACGGAGATTATCAACGGGTTGATGCAGTAATTTTTTGACAATTGCTTGTGTCATGGACTTTATAGCAGTTTCTTGTGTATCAGATAAGGATGCCTGTTTAAGGTATGTTTGAAGTTCGATATCAGCGATCTGTTGGAACTGCTGATGCAATGATTTTATGGTAGGATTAACCTCAAGAACTTGTAATTGGTCGTGGAACCTTTTTGCCTCTTCAATTACGATCTGTTCTGCTCGGACTGCTTCCTGTTCGCGTTCTTTTAGGTTTGAAGCAACGACTGCCTCTAAATCGTCTATGTTATAGAGGAATGCGTGATTTATTTTGCTAACATCGGGTTCAATATCTCGGGGTACGGAAATGTCAATCAGAAACATATACCGGTGTTTCCGCTTTCGCATGATTTCTGCCAACGGTTGGCGTTCAATTAGGTAGTGTGGTGCATCAGTAGAGCTAATGACTATATCAGCATCAATGAGAAAACCGAGATCATTCTCAAAGGATACAGGAGTCCCTTTGAATTTTTCGGCTATTTTCACAGCGCGTTCATAAGTGCGATTTGCAACAATGACCTTAGAAACACCGTTTGAGACGAGATGTTTCGCTGTCAGTTCGCTCATCTCACCTGCTCCAATGATAGCGACAGTTTTGTCTTCTAATGTATTGAATATCTTCTTTGCCAACTCAACTGCTGCATAACTGATTGATACGGCTCCAGAAGCAATAGTCGTTTCTGATCGGATACGTTTACCAACACTGAATGCCTTGCTAAATAATCTATTCAGGATAGTACCAGCCCCCCCAGCAGAACGTGAAAGATCATAAGCCTCTTTAACCTGTCCGAGTATTTGGGACTCTCCAACTACCATTGAGTCAAGGCTTGATGTGACTCTGAAAAGGTGCAAAATAGTGTCAAGGTTATGATGTTGATAACTCCACTTTTTTATGGTATCTGACCCGATTCTGTGGTAATAGGTGAGAAAATCAAGGAGGCTTTTGACAGGTGATTCCGTTATCTGTTGTGGGTTCGCTACGGCGTATACCTCAACCCGGTTACAGGTGGAGAGGATCACTGCTTCTTGAAGTCTGTAAGAATCACGAAGGTGATGGAGGGATTCAATGAGTTGTTCATCGGAAAAAGCCAACTTTTCCCTGAATTCTACAGGGGCAACATGGTGACTTGTACCAATAGATACAATCTGATTCATAATTCTCTTCCAACGGAATCTAATGCTTTCAGCTGGTCATACTTTTTGAATTAATTATATCATAAATCTGGGTTTATGTCAAATATAGGAATTCGGTGGAAAGTGGAAGGATAGAGGAGTCTGACAAAAAGGTGCAAAAGGTCTTTACACACCCTAATCATAAAATAGGTTGACAAACATCACTCTGCTTAGGTAAAATTACATAATAGTCTATTTTCCTTCGGAGGGACAAAATGACAGAAGAAAATTTAATGGAAGAAACTACTGAAGAAACAGAACAAGATACTCCTGAAAGTGGTGTGATCTTGAACTTCCAGCAAGTTCAATCCATAGATATTCCACAGGCGTTTGATCGTGTCAATACAGAAAATGGTTGGACTATCAATATACTCGGTTCGGGACGTGTGATAGTAAACTTCATTACCAGTATGAGAAAATTAGAAACACCTTTGATGGCGGGTGATATTATTGAACGTGATGGTGACAATATTGTTATTATCAGGAATCAACCCGTAGAAGCATACAAAACCCAGAGAGGGACTACATCATTAGCACGAACACGTGAAGAATTGCTATCTTCAGAAAGTCAGATAGGTAGACAAGCAGTTCCAGATTAGAATAAGACTTAGTAAGAAGCAATTTCTGGACAGATGGATAATGTAAGTCATTCCTGATTATGTCTTGTTTGTTATTTTAGGTTAGGAGGTATCATACCATTTTAGAACGTATCCACAGACTTATCTCCAGTTTGAAAGGTGGTACTATGGTACCAACATCCGTAATATTGAGTCCCAAGAGTTACACCGTTGTTGAGGTGGAATATCTTGAATCTCTGCAGGATGAGAGTGAAAAGACATCAACACTTGAGCAACAACTTGGTTTACCTGTTTCTGTCCGGTCAGATGATACAGATATTGTTGTTGTGAAGGAATTGGTGCCAAATCCTTGTCCGATTTGCCATCATCCGTTAAAGTTTCTTAGAGAGTTAATTGAGCGATTTGAGAATGAGGAGTCAAATCTGATTAGATGTCCGTTGGGACACCGTTATTCAGGTATTTTGAAAGTATATCATCTAAATATATTCCAACGTTCAGAAAACGCAGAGACGCAGCAAAAAATCACCGAATGTCCAAAATGTCATCGTCATAATATACAATACCTTGGTCCTACAGAGATGTTCTGTTTAGATTGTGATTGGGATAGCGGTATGGTTGCGCGTTATCGTGTATGAGGAAAAGTCAGAACCCATAATACATCAGGTGTTGGTAGGTGCGATTAGGAAATCGCACCTACCGCAATGAATAGCGTTAATCTGGCATAAAAACTGCGCTTTAGATTAGTGCATATAATCGTCATGATCACCCATGTCTGAGAAATCTGGTGGTTCTTCAATCTCCGTTATGAGGGTTTCAGTCGTCAGTAGTAATCCTGCAATACTGCTTGCGTTCTGTAGTGCGGATCGGACAACTTTTGTCGGGTCAATCACTCCGTAATCGATCATATCACCGTATTCTTCAGTTGCAGCATTGAATCCGTAGTTTCCTTCTCCATTTTCCACCTGTGCTAGCACGACAGCACCTTCCAATCCTGCATTTTCTGCAATTGCTTTGATGGGTGCTCTTAACGCTTCTCGGACGATATTACGACCTGTTTCTTGGTCACCCTCTAATTCAAGTGTGTCAATATGCTTGATTGCCCGTAGTAATGATATGCCGCCACCTGGTACAATGCCTTCATCAACGGCTGCGCGTGTTGCTGCGAGTGCGTCCTCACACCGTGCTTTTTTCTCTTTCATTTCTACTTCTGTTGCAGCACCGACATTTACGACAGCCACGCCTCCAGCAAGCTTGGCAAGACGTTCTTCAAGTTTTTCCCTGTCATAGTCGGATGTGGTATCTTCTATCTGTCTACGAATTTGTCCAATTCTGCCTTCAACGTTTTCTTTTGCACCAGTTCCACCAACGATGGTCGTGTTATCTTGATCAATATGTACACGTTGCGTTGTACCTAACATCCCAACGACAATGTTTTCTAAACGGATGCCAGTATCTTCTGATATGACCTGTCCTCCTGTCAATACCGCTATATCTTCCAGCATTTCTTTACGTCTGTCTCCGAATCCTGGTGCTTTCACAGCGGCGACCTGTAGCGTGCCCCGTAATTTGTTGACGACGAGTGTTGATAATGCCTCTCCTTCAACATCTTCGGCAATTATCAAGATCGGTCTGCTCAGTTGCATGACCTTGTCTAGAATTGGAACGAGATCATGTACATTGCTAATTTTATCGGTATTAATCAGTATATACGGATTCTCCAGTTCAACAACCTGTGTTTCCATATCTGTGACAAAGTGTGGTGATAAGAATCCTCTGTCAAACTGCATCCCTTCAACGATGTTCACAGTCGTTTCTGAAGTTTTCCCTTCTTCAACGGTGATAGCACCATCATTTCCTACTTTCCCAATAGCATCTGCGATAAGTTCTCCGATATCGCTATCATTTGCAGGATCATTTGCAGCGATAGAGGCTACCTGTGAGATTTCGTCATGTGTATTCACATTTCGACTTTGGGATGTAATTGCGTCAACTGCTGCTGCTACGGCTTTGTCAATACCGATTTTTAGCTGCATGGGGTCAGCACCTGCGGTCACGTTTTTCAGACCTTCGTGAAGAATTTCTTGTCCTAACAGCGTTGCTGTGGTAGTTCCATCTCCTGCCACATCGTTCGTTTTTGTTGCGATGGATTCCAACAATTGCGCGCCCATATTTTCGTAAGGATCTTGGAGTTCTATTTCCTTTGCGACGGTCACACCATCACATGTCACCAGAGGCGCACCAAAAGACTTCTGGATAACTACATTGCGCCCACGGGGACCGAGTGTTACTTTTACGGCATTTGCAAGTTTATCTGCACCACGTTTTAAAGCCACCCTTGCTTCCTCGTCAAAGATGAGTTGTTTTGCTGGCATATAAACCCTCCTAATATAGTATTTAAAATAGTCTGTGTCTATGTAAACGACATGAAATAATTATAACATGTAAGATGCGTAAAGTCAATTAATTTAGATAATGATGTTGGGGAAATAACCTAACAGTAGATTGTTTTGATAGGTTATGGAAGGCACAAAAATAGGTCCCTATACGTAGCCAATTCGGTCTTGAAAATGTCCCGATTGACTGTTGAGACCTATTTTAGGTTTGTGATAAGATATATGATCAGAACAGTTGTTTCAAGCTGCCCCATGTCAGCGACAACTTTTGTATTGGATGGACATCAAGTGATGCTTCGCCTAATGTAATCGCTGTAATGATCGGAACTGCACCGGTTTCTAAAGAGATTGCATCTATGGTAGCGATTTTCGTGTTTGGATGTGGATTGACCCATTTCGTGGTGATTAACCCTGCATGGTTGCACGCGGGTTTCTCTTTTGCCTTCCATCCCCACACAGAGTTTTCATCAGGAAGCGGGTTCTCTTCGTGACACCAGTCATCTGAGTTGAAACCTGAAATCATCTCAAGTTCTTCTGAAATGCCACCTTGATAATTCATGACGAATTTATAGCTGGTCACACCGTTCGCTTCCCATCCTGTTGCATGAAAGAAATAGATAGCCTTTGCAGTGCCACCGACTGTGATATCATTAACAGCCTTTGGCCATCGGGTTGCGTTTGTGCCGAAGAGTACAATCCCACCATCTATAATTTTGAACTTTACCTTTTTATCAGGTCCCTCAAATTCACCAATTTCACCTATTGGAAGAAGGGAGTAGGTATTGTCTCCTTCATTAAGTGTCCACCATTGGTGTCCCACTAATTTCGTATTAGAATAGGGTTCAATGTCAACATGGATAAATTCCTCTAATGCCTGTGTTTGCCCGACATAAGATAACGAAACCAAACACAATACGGCAATCAATAGATATAATTTAACTGTTTTCATAACTTTCCTCTCCGTTGTCATACCAAATTAACAGGATATATCTTGTTTTATTGAAGATCGGCAGAATGCGCGTGGTAGAATGCGCGTATGGCATTCTACATGATTCTGCATTGATTAGGAAATCGCACCTACCGCGATGATCTCGTTAACCTGGTAACAGATTGCATTTGCGTGCAGTATAACACAATTCATTTTTTTGTCAAATTGCAATAAATGATTAATTTGCATCTTTCGTAAATACTGATGGCTCAACATACAGCGTCTTCTCGTGTGTATAATGCACATATCCTGCAGCGTTGCCTTTGCGTTTTACGACATATCGTGCCCACGTATAATCTACTGGTACAAGACTGGAATGGTGTGCTTTGCTGTAGTATGCGGCAAGTTGTGCTGCTTGTAATAGGGTAGGCATGGGTATGTCCTGACGGTTTTCTGGATTGCGGATGATGACATGTGAACCGTGAATCTGCTTGGCATGCAACCACATATCGCGGGGTTTGGCAATCTGTCTCAATAGGAGGTCATTTGCTTGACTATTGCGTCCGACATATATCTGAAAACCGTTGGTAGAGGTGTACTTTCGGTAGGGTCCTTCACTTATCTGCTGTTGCGATTTACGCTTCTGCTGGGTTTTGATCAAACCGTTCTCTATGAAATCATTGCGGATATGTTGAAGTTCTTCAAGTGTAGCTGCGGTTTCTATCCTATCTTGATATGTATTCAGGATTTCTTTCTCTGCGTCAAGTTCAGCGAGTCGTTGTTGAATTTGAGAATATCCCCGTTTTGCTTTTGTATATTTCTTGAAAAAAGTCTGTGCATTTTCTGATGGGTTGAGTTCTGGGTTCAGCGCAATCGTCAATGTTTCAAGTTTTTCACTATAGTAGTTCTGGAGTTTAACTTCCTTCTGTCCGCGCTTGATGTTATGCAAATTCGCCAGAATGAGTTCACCCTGTATCCGGTAATCATCAGATTTCTCAGCGTTTGCTAAATCTTTCTGAAGTGCTTTTGTCTTTCGTTTCAATTGATTCTTCTGTGTTTGCAGCACCTGCTTAAGCGAGCGTAGTTCAGATTCCTTTTTCTCTTTAATTGTAATTCCTTCGTAATATGCCGATAACGCACCACTCATTGTTGAAAATGATTCTATGGTAAATTTGGGATACTGTTGCAATGGCATCGGCGATGCGGCAATCGCTTCATCTCCATCTATGATCAGTTTCGGTGATACATTCTCTGGGTTAAAGTATCCAATGACCTGTTGAAAAGCATCATATAATCCTGTTTTTTCACTACGTGCAATTATCTCTTTTGCCAGTGTAGGGCTGAGTCCATCTATTTTGCTAAACAGTGATTTCCAAGTTATGTCTGTTGAATGAAATAGATCAGAAAATGAAGACTCATTGATTTCCAAGGGATCTAACTTTTCTTGTTGAGGCGGTAAAGTGTAAGTTTCACCGGGTAATACCTCTCTATATCGACTTTTTGTCTCATCTATATGTTTGAGACACTCCAGTATTCTGTCGTCAGTATCATCCATCAGAATGATGTTGCTGTGTTTACCCATCATCTCTGCGATAATTGATTTTTCGTTGGTTTGTAGATGGTCGTCTGACTTTGGCTGGACAGATATTTTTAAGATACGATCCCATCCGAGTTGAGAAATCTCCGTGATGACACCTTGTTTGAGGTGTGTGGAGAGGAAATCTGCGAAATAGGATTGTTTCTGTCCGGGGGGTGGTTTCTGGATTAGATGGGCACGGGCGTGTACTGAATGCGCGGAAATAGTCATCCAATGTGTTTTCGTTTTCTGACTAATTTTGATGGAAAAGGTTGTGGGATTGGTCTGTTCAATATGGCGAATAGTTCCACCGATTAACGATTGAGACATTTCATGCACAACGATGCGGAGGGTTAGACTATCAAAAGACATGGTTTTGTTTGTATGTAATGCGTTTGCTGTTGCGGTGCGATAAGGATATCGCACCTACCGGCCTGGGGGCGTATTATTGGTTTCACATTTCCTTAAGTTGATACATATTGGATAGAGGAACAAAATCCGACATGATAGACCCAATCAATGATAAGGTTTTAGATGTTTGATTGCATCAATAACCTGTTTTTTTATTTCAGAGGGTACACGGGGATTGAATGGGCCACCAGTACCTGCTTCAATATCCGCAAAACCGCTCTGTATCATTGCCTCAACAACAGCAGCGTAGTTGTATACTCTTTCATTTCTAAAACGTATCTCTTCCAGTGCTTCGATTTTTGCTTCAATGCTATCGGATGTCTCGTAATCTCCACGGCGTTGTGCATTATTTATCTCGTCTGAGGCACGGGCATAGGCAACAGCGATACCAGAGGTATGTCCTTTTGTTCCGAGTCGTGCGGGTTGTGTGCATCTATCTCCTATACCCCACATCACAATGCCGTTATCACCGATACCATCAATCAGGGGAGCGACATCATCCGTATCAGTTCCGATTTTCACACCGATAAAATGTTGTGAATCATTTAATAATCGTATTACCGCATTTAAGTCTCGTTTTTGTCTGAAATAGTAAATGAACCGAGCATTGCAGTTGGTTCCGTAGTGTTCTGCAAATTTCATATAGTATTCATAGATACCTTCAGGATTAGATATACCTGTTAGTGGCATGAGCAGATATGCATCTGGTGGTCTGCTAAGTTGAGATTGTGCTTCAATTAGTTGTCCTGCTTGTTTTATTGGGTTCGGAACGATGCCAGAAATTAGGATACCATCGTTTCCTATCTGTTGTCCTGTTCTTTCAATAAGGTTTAACTGCTCTATTTCTGCAATGTGGTGAATTAGACTTGTTCCTGCTATGGCGATGACACGTTTTCTACCATTATCAAGATAGTTGTTGTGCATCAAATAGTCTATGTTTTTTGCATGTCCAGCAAAATCAATTTTGTCACCGTTAAAGGGTATTATTGGAATTGCAGTAACAGAATTGAGACTGTCTATTAGCTGCGGTAGTTCTGTTGACATTTGTTCTCCTATTTACTTACACTGGTGGAGGATGCTTTGTGTATCTCTATAATATAATAATCATATTACATTCTAACTCTATAGTCAAGTCAAATTAAGTTGTCCCTTCTGATTAACGAATCCAACCCATACCCTTGCTGAGGTGAAGATACGACACCTAAACAG
>VXOP01000336.1 GCA_009839975.1 Candidatus Poribacteria bacterium | reverse complement strand
GTCTATGTATGTACGCCGACAGGTGTGCATGCTGCACCTACTGTTGCAGCATTAAACGCAGGTAAGCATGTATTCTGCGAAAAGCCGATGGAAGCAACATTAGATGGGGCAGCGGCGATGTGGCGTGCTTCTGTAGAAAACGATAAAATACTCATGATCGGTCTAAAACTACGTTATTCCCCACAAGTCATCAAAGCAAAAGAGATCGTGGATGCTGGAACACTTGGAGAAATCTATTATGCTGAAACCGTTGCGGATCGCAGACGCGGAAATCCTGGTGGCAGTTTTATCCGAAAAGCAACTGCTGGCTTAGGTGCTTCCGCAGACATCGGTGTTTATGCATTGGATACAGCACTCTATCTTATGGGACACCCCACGCCTGTTGCTGTTTCAGGTATTACCTCTAACTATCTAAGCCTAAACAATACGTGGAACGCAGCACTCAAAGAAACTGAAGTTGAAGATTTCGGTGTCGGATGGGTCGTATTTGACAACGGTGCGCGGTTAGTATTCAAGACCTGTTGGTGCATGAATATGGATTCTCTCGGTGGGACTATTTTTCTCGGTAAGAAAGCGGGTTTACGAATTGGTATAGGTGAAGTTCGTGGACCCCAAGACGGTGTTCGGGTTTATGGAGATAAGGATGGACAGGTACATGATGAAACCTATACTGAGTTCAAGTCTGTCAGTGTGTTCCACGAAGAAGATAGCGCGTTTATTGATGCTGTGAGAGAAGGTAAACCTTCACCGATTGATCCTTATGAAATTATGCTGACAAACGTCATCATTCAAGGTGTCATTGATTCTTCTGAAGCGGGTGGACGAGAGGTAGCGGTTGCGGTTCCATCTCTATAACCGTAGAATATACCTATCTTTTTGATATTAAAAGACTCTATTATTCATGTGTTCACTGTTTTCTCAACGATAGAGGATTGACAGAGATGAGCTGGATTGAAATTGCCAAGAAGAAATTCTCATTAGGCTCCAGGTTGGCGCGCATGTTTGCGTTATATGTAGACATGTTGTGCATATCTTTAGGTCAAGGGTTCCTTTTCTTTTTATTCCCTATCTTCGATTCTTCTAACTCTTTTTTTCTCATATCCGCTGCGTTATGGTTATTTGGCTTGCTTGGGATGGATGGTATTATGGGTGGACGTAGTTTCGGAAAAAGACTTCTTGCATTACAGGTCGTCAGGTTAAAGGATGGAAAACCTTGTACTTTCAGAGATTCCATCGTGCGCCGATTCACTGCGATTTTCCAACCTTTTGATGCACTCTTTGCATTCGGTAAAAATAAGCAACGTATGGGTGATAAACTTGCGAATACAGTTGTCGTTCAATATAGACCTTACACAATAGATGTTGAAGAGACTGTTGAAGACACAGAAACGGTTTTAGAGAAGGCTATTTTTGAAATCTCTAATCGATTATCAGAAGCAAAACAGAAAGTTGATGCTTCTATCGGCATAGAGAAGCAGTTTCAGGATGCTTATGAAGGTGCCCTGGTGCAGGCGGAAAGATGTGAAGAACGCGCAACTATCGCCATTAAAGCGGGTCGTGAAGACTTGGCCCGTGAGGATATTGTACAAAGAAACGAATATCGGCAGCAGGCAAATCAGTACAAAGTGCAATGGGATGAGCAGAAGAGAGTCGTCTCAGAACTCACAACTTTGCTTGAAACCTTACAACAGAAAACTAATGAGGCAGAAAGAAAACGCGATATTGTTATCGCACAGAACAGAAATATTGATGCACACCAACATCTTCAAGAGACGTTATCTGAAGTTCAAGACAATGCAGCATTTGAAATACTGAATCAGATGGAGCAAAATGCGGCTGAAGCTGCAACCTTAGCGAAAGCCGCTGCTGCTGTGGAGTCGGATCTTCGTAATCCGGCGTTAAATCGAGAATTTTCAACGTATGCTGAGGAAGCGTCTATTGACAGCGACTTGGAAGAATTGAAAGCAAAATTACAGTAAGAGGGAATGTAACCGCTATCTCTATGGTGTAGTATGAACAATAAACAGAAACGACCGAACATTGTATTTATTATGGCAGACGATATGGGTTATGGAGATGTTGGCTGTTATAACCCCGAATCAAAAATTCCTACCCCTAATATGGATCAACTCGCTGAGGAAGGCATTCGCTTTACTGATGCACATTCCCCATCCGCAGTTTGCACACCGACACGTTATGGCGTCCTTACAGGTAGATATTGCTGGCGTAGTCGTCTTAAACGTGGTGTCCTCTACGGATATGAACCCCCTTTAATCGAAACCGAACGTTTGACGGTTGCTGGTTTGTTGAAAGATACTGGTTACAACACCGCATGTGTTGGTAAGTGGCATTTAGGACTCGGATTTTCCACCAAACCGGCATACGACTACGATTTTGATGCACCGCTACCATGGGGAAATGCCAAACGTGAGTTAGAAGAAAATATAGATTTTCATGCACCTGTAACCGGTGGTCCTATAGAGATCGGATTTGACTATTTCTATGGCACGTCCGGATGTCCAACGTGTCAACCTCCTTATGGGTTCATTGAAGATGATACATTCGTTGAAATACCGAGTGAATATCGTGAGAGACCGGATTTTACGGGTCGTCCAGGGATGTCAGCCCCCAGTTGGCATCACAAGAATGCGGATCCGATCATTGCCCAAAAATCTGTTGCGTATATAGAATCGCAAGCGGATGCTGATAATCCGTTTTTTCTCTATATGACACCTTCAGCACCGCATGAGCCTTGCGTAGAGGAGGTTGTTCCAGAATTCGCTCGTGGACAGAGTGATGCTGGACCGCGTGGTGATCTCGTCTGGTTAGTTGACTGGATGGTTGGTGAAGTTATGGAGGCATTAGAACGCACAGGAAAAACGGACGATACGCTCATTTTCGTCACAAGTGATAACGGTGCGCTGCCAGGAGACCGTGTGCAAGGTGGTAGGGGTCCGATGCCGTATAACCTATATGGACACAAATCTTGTGGTGATTGGCGCGGATACAAGGCACATATCTGGGAAGGTGGACATCGTGAACCATTCATTGCACGTTGGAACGGTGTCATTGAACCAAATACCGAATCGGATGCATTGGTCTGCCTGACTGATCTGATGGAAACGTGTGCTGCGATTGTTGACGTGGATGTACCAGACGATGCTGGACAGGACAGTTGTAACATTTTACCTGCGCTGTTGGGTGAGAAAACAGACGAACCGTTACGGGAAGCAATCGTGCATCACTCCAGTAATGGTGTTTTTTCAATACGACACAATGAATGGAAATTGATTATAGGCACGCAAGGGTCTGGTGGTTGGCCTCCACCGAGTGATGGCGGTCCAAAACCGGAATCGCCCGGGCAGCTTTACCATATCTATGACGACCCTTATGAGACTAACGACCTGTGGGAAAGCCGTCCCGAGATGGTGGAACGTCTAACTGGATTATTGGATAAGTTTTTTGAGGAAGGACATAGCAGGATGTGAGAATTAACATCCTCGACTTAGGAGCAAACTATGGCAGCAACCCTGTCCGAATCGTTTTTCCGATTGTCAGGACCGTCACGGGAAGATATTGATTCATTCCATAATGATGGATACATTGCATATCCAGACATTTTTACTGACGATGGTAGAGAGGGTTTAATTGAAGAAATAACACAACATTTTGAACCGACACGTCAATACATTGAGTCGCTGCAAAACGGGGATGAACAGCATCGTGCCTATTTCATTCGTCCATGGAATGATCGTGGTGAATACAGTGATCGTCTGATTGACGATCCATTTATATCAACGTTGATACGTGAAACTATTGGTGATGCTTACCACTTCTGTCATTCTGCGCTGAACATTGCGCCGCGTGGTATTGGACCCATTCCATTCCATCAAGATCATCACCACTGGAAACACGAGAACCCTGTCAACCTTGCGGAACGTGATAACTACTATATCCAGATTCTGTATTATCCAAACGGATTTACCTGCGGTGATCGGAACCTGAAGGTGATTGCTGGAAGTCATCGTGTTGCCCCTACAGTTGAGGCGACACCGGATCGTATGCTTGCAGGTGATTTTGACGATGAAGCAGGATGTAGATTGGAAGAGAGACGACTTGAACTGCCACCGGGTAGCATGGTTTATATTGACGCGCGTATCTTCCATGCTGTTGAGGCGAAACCTGTAGATTCCCCACAGTTATATCGTATTTTCGTTATTGACATTTTCAAGGAGGCGGGACCGCCGCATCGTTACACCCAACATATCCCACCCGAATGGATGGAACGTGCCACACCTGAACGCATCAAGTTGTTTTCGCGTGATGGATACACGGAGGGTTGTTGGAATGCATAGAAAGGACTTATTATGAACACAACTGCAGACAATCGTCCGAATATTCTCTGGTTATCAATAGAGGATACAACCCCGCGTTTCGGCTGCTATGGTGATCCGGTTGCCCGAACCCCAAATATTGATCGACTTGCTGCGGGTGGATGTCGTTTTCCGAATGCGTTTTCGACTGCTGGCGTCTGTGCACCGAGTCGTTCTGCCATCATCACTGGCATGTATCAGACCTCTATTGGTACACATCACATGCGAACAACGCACACCAACAACAGAACACCCAGCATGCCGACTCCGTATTCTGCAGTGCCACCACCTTATGTCAAGACCTTTACCGAATACTTAAGAGCTGCTGGATACTACTGCACGAATAATAGCAAAACCGACTATCAATTTACACCGCCCGTTACTGCTTGGGATGATAATAGCAAAGAGGGACATTGGCGAAATCGTAAAGATGGTCAGCCTTTCTTTTCTGTTTTTAACCCAACCGTTACACATGAAAGTGGCATGTGGGATCGCAACAATAGACCGCTGAAAACTAATCCTGACGATGTGACATTGCCTCCTTATCTTCCTGATACCCCAAAAGCGCGTACTGCATTGGCACGGCATTATGATAATCTTGAAATTGCGGATAGACGCGTGGGAGAGTTGTTGGATCAATTGGAGGAGGATGGACTTTATGACAATACGATTGTCTTTCTCTGGAGTGATCACGGTGAAGGCTTACCACGCGGTAAACGGTGGCCCTATGATGCTGGTATACGCATTCCGTTGATTGTACGATGGCACAAAGTCATTGAACCTGATAGCACTTCTGATCAATTGGTAAGTTTAGTTGATCTCGGACCTACTGTGCTGTCATTGTGTGGTGTAGACCTACCGAAACACTTTCAAGGTCAACCTTTCCTTGGTCCAGAAAAAGTTGAACGCGACTATATCTATGCGACACGCGACCGTTATGACGAATCTTATGATATGATCCGTGCAGTGCGTGATAAGAGATATAAATACATACGGCATTACTATCCTGAAAAACCGTATCTGCTCTGGATTCCCTACCGAAATCGGCATCCTGTGATGCAGGAGATGTGGAGACTTCATGCTGAAGATAGGTTGGAAGGAGATCAACTGACGATGTTCCGACCACGTCCACCTGAAGAACTCTACGATGTTGAAAATGATAGGTTTGAGTTGACGAACCTTGCTGATAGTGCTGAACATTCGGATGTACTTGAACGGATGCGAGGAGCATTGACGCAATGGCAATCTGATTTTGGTGATTTGGGAGATGTGTCAGAAGAACAGATGGTTGCAAGATGGTATCCTAACGGGACACAACCTGAGACAGCAACACCTATTTTCATTCCTATCAACGAGTCAAATCCCGGTAGAGAGGTTGCAGAGAAGAGTGGGGATTGGAAAGCACCTCTACTGCTGCAGATTCACTGTTCTACGCAAGGTGCGTCTATTGCATATACCACAGAGAAAGGTGATGACGTAACATGGCAGTTGTATACCGAACCTTTACGACTACCAAAGGGTGAAACGACTGTGCGGACAAAAGCAATTCGTATTGGGTATAAAGAGAGCGATGAGAATTCGCTTCATGTTAAGGTTGTATAAAATAACACAAACAAGGAGAAAATAACCGATGGCTCAAGAAAACAACAAAGATTATTATGTGTATGTTGGCACCTATACACACGGTGATAGCGAAGGGATTTATGTCTATCGCTTAGATGGTGAAACGGGTGCATTAGAATATTCCAGCAAGGTAACGGGTGTCGTTAATCCATCATTTTTGGACATACACCCAAGTGGTCGTTATCTCTTTTCAGTCAATGAAATAGGTGAGTTTGAAGGGAAGGCGAGTGGTGCCGTCACAGCATTTTATATACATGAGAGTACGGGTGAGATCAGTTTCCTAAATCAACAAGCAACAGGTGGGGGTGCGCCGTGCCATGTAAGTATAGATGCCACGGGGAAGTATCTACTTGTCGCAAACTATGGTGGTGGGAGTGTGGCAGCATTACCTATCGGAACGGATGGGAGGCTTGCTGAAGCATCAGATTTCGTGCAGCATCAAGGTTCCAGTGTCAATCCAAGACGGCAATCGGAACCCCATGCACACGCTATAATGATTGATGGAAGCAACAACTATGCGTTTGCTCCTGACCTTGGACTTGATAAGATCCTGATTTACCAATTGGATTTGGAGAAAGGAAAACTCACACCCAATACGCAACCGTGGGCGCGTGTTCATCCTGGAGCAGGACCGCGGCATCTTGATTTCCATCCAAACGGCAAATATGCTTATGTCATCAACGAATTGGATTCTACCTTCACGGCATTTAGATATGACGAGAATACGGGAGTCTTAACCGAAATCCAAACAATCTCTACACTCCCCGATGATTTTGAGGGTAATAGTCACTGTGCTGATGTGCATGTACATCCATCAGGCAAGTTTCTTTACGGGTCAAATCGCGGACATGATAGCATCGCTATCTGTGCTATTGATGATGAAACAGGTATGCTCAGCAGTATTGGTTGGGAATCAACACAGGGACAAACCCCACGCAACTTTTGTTTGAATTCTGATGGCACGCTTCTTTTAGCTGCCAACCAGCAGACAAGTAACATCGTTACTTTTTCCATCAATACGGATACAGGTGAACTGACAGCAACAGGTAACGTTGCCGAAGTGCCGAATCCGGTCTGTTTGAAGATATTGGAGAGCAGATAGTTGACAGGTTATCTGCTTATTAATCTCTGCTTCACATGTCACTTTGATGCATCTACTAATGCGTTTTTCAGTTGTTCTATCTCTTTACCGAGTTGGTTGTAAAGTGTAATAACTCGCTGAAGTTGGTTAAGAATTCCTGGTGCTCCTCTTTGTTGAGTCGGTTGGGGTGAGGGTTCTTTTTGTGTTATGGGTTTTTCCTGCCCAGCATTCTCAAGTCCTTTTTCCCGTGTCCATGCTGAGATACATTTTTTGATACTAAAGGTTTCTTCTGTCCCATCATCACGAATTATACAAAATGCGCGTGCGCCTGCTTGTGGATGTTTACCTACTTTCACATCTTGAATCTGCTGACCTTCCATTTTCTTTTCTGCTTCTGGATGGCACAGAAACAATTCCTGAAGCACTTTCGCATCCATTTCCTCTAAGGGTTTATCTACTGGTGCGTTATTCAAGATATCAAACACATACTGACGCATATCTGCAATTGATGGGAACGTTCGTTCTCCGATTTCAATCATAGTATTCTCCTTTTCTATAGTGAACTTCAGAATTAATGAAACACTCCACAACGGGCGAGGTGACCTCGCCCCTACGTTGGGTGTTCATCGTCATCATTGTATGGGGTGAAATGTCTCATTAATTATTAACTTTACTATAAGTTACTGTTTCTGCTGTCGCCGTTGTCTGCGGTGTTCTTGTAATTTATCCCACGGATAGATAAAACAACGTTCTGCCCAGTCTTGATATAAACCGTCCAATTCTTTTACCTTTTGCGGGTGTTTTTCTGCGATGTTATTAATTTCTGTCCGTTCTGCCTGTAAATCATAGAGTTCCCAGTCTCCTGGGAATCTACAGACAAGTTTCATATCTCCGTGCCGGATAGCGCAATTACCTTCATGTTCCCACAGAAGTATTTCCTTCCCGTTATCCTTGTCATCAAAAATCGGTACCAGACTTGTTCCTTCTAATGGCAAAATTGGTTTACCGTTATGTTGTTCAGGATAGGATGCTCCTGAAATCTCGAGACATGTTGCCATAATATCGGGTAGTTGTCCGGGTTGATGTCGTAGTTCACCTGTTGTTTTTATTGCATTAGGAAAATGTGCGATAAGTGGCGTTGCTATTCCACCTTCGTGTACCCAATGTTTATATAGACGGAATGGCGTGTTTGAGAGATTTGCCCATGGAACACCGTAGCTTTGATAGGTGGTTTCAGGTCCAGGCATTATGCTTGGATCATTTCCACGGTAGACAGGTTTTCCATCAGAGGTTGTCTGTGTGCTGATGTGTGTATCTCTATCCCGAACTGCTGGGGGCCCGCCGAGTTCTTCAGCACATCCCCCGTTATCGGCTAAAAAGAGGATGAGTGTATTGTCCAATTCACCCGTTTCTTCAAGTGCATTGATGATGCGTCCGATACCGGCATCCATGCGTGTAATCTGTGCTGCATATACCTCCATTCTCCGTTGGTTCCATTCTTTATATTCGGCAACGTCCCATGGACGTTGTGATGGGTCTCTGTCTGTCAATCGCCACGCTTCATCAAGGATCTTCATTTCTCGCATTCGGTCTAATCGTTCTTCTCGGAGTTGATCCCATCCTGCAGCGAATCGTCCGTTGTATTCTGCAATATCTTCTTCGTGTGCATGTAGGGGCCAATGTGGAGCGGTATATGCGACATAAGTAAAGAAGGGATTCTCAGAGCTTTTATGATGATGGTCATGAATGAAGTTCACTGCTTCATCGCTTATTGCGTCTGTGAGGAAGTATCCTTCAGGCAGTTCGTCGTGTTCTATTCGTGTGTTGTCTCTGTTTAATGTGTTGGGTTTCCAGAAGTTTGCGGCACCCGTGATGATTCCGTAGTATCGATCGAAACCGCGTTGACAGGGCCAACTATGTTTTGGACCATCGGGTCCGGTGTGGCGAGAGATGTGCCATTTTCCACTCATATACGTACCGTACCCTTCTGACTTGACAGCATCAGCGATTGTGATACAACGGTCATTCAGGTCTCCTCTGTAACCTTCCAACCCGTCGTCCCCCATCATGTGTCCTACACCTGTTTGATGTGGGTGAAGTCCAGTGAGCATTGAGGCACGCGATGGACAACACCTCGCTGTATTGTAAAACTGCGTGAAGCGGAGTCCTCCTGCAGCGAGACGGTCTAAATTCGGTGTATTAACTTCTCCACCATAACATCCTAAATCAGAAAACCCCATATCGTCATTCAGAATAAGGACTATATTTGGTTTCTTACTTTCACTCATATCGTAAATTCCTCTTTGATATTAATTTCAACGTTGTGTTGAGGAGGTATTACTGACGTTACTTTCATTCAGCAATAGGTGACTACCATCTTCGCTGGCTAAATGGTTAAAAAATAGTTTTGCGGCTGCATAATCTTTGACAGGGATTATGCGTTTTTTCAATTTGAAGATAAGCCGATAGTTCACTATGTTTTCATTTTGACTATATCGTCTTTCTGTTTTTGCGAAACTGCTATCCTGTTCAATATCAGTCGGTAAGACTGCACGCCATTCTTCTGGGAGATGAATTAGAATTACCTTCTCAATTTTCATGGGATAGTCCATGGCGAGCGGGTATGTTCGTTCAGATGCGGCAACATATTTTGCATAGTCACCAAACTCATCTATTGGTAGTAACAGAAGTCGTTGTTCTTTGCTTCGTTTAACATAATTTTTTACATGAAACTGAACCGAGATTTCAATGGGAAGCTGCAAATTGTCTAAGTCTGACATATTGACTGAATCTACCTGAATATGTGGAAATCGTCCACTGAGTTGATATGCGAGTGTGTCTTTCCACTCAATAGGTGGTATCTGTTGGTATGTCCAACGTGCGTCCGTGTTATATTGACCTGTCATTCTGATGCGGATTTCACCTTTAGCGTTTCCTGATTTATCAATCTGTAGTTCCGTAGCAGTTGTATAAGTGTTAGTTTCAGCTGGAAAGACAGGGATATCAACGAACTTTCCTTGTGCGTCTCCGATAAGGAGTCCAGTCCGTCCTTGGTCAGTATACGGCAAATTGCCATAACTGCAAGTGCTTGCGGTCGGATCCAACCATAAGTATTCTGTATTGTCTTTAGGTACGGCAGCGATCATATGATTGAACTGACTTAAGGATGGTAGAGATTTGTCGATCCTCTGATATGGAGATGTGCTAAGCATGACTGGATAAGCTTTTATGCCGACGAGATCAAGCATTGAAATGAGTAGCGTCGTCTTATCCTTACAGTCCCCATACTGTTTTTGTAGTACCTCAGTAGCATGGGAAGGTTGATATGCGCTTTGCCCGAGTTCAATGCCAACGTATCTGATCTGTTTTGCCACGAAATAGTAAATCGTGCGGGTTATTTCCTCGTGTGTTGTTAGGTCTTGGGTTAGTCTTGCTACAGTTTCTTGTAGATGTTCGTCTGGTGTATATCGATCTTTTGCCAGGTTTTTGTACCACTTGTAAACATCATTCCATGATTTAATTGAGGAATAACTGAGGCGTGGTGCGATATCATTGATGTGCGGCATTCTGTCTTCAATTGGCAACGCATCCATCTCTCCGGATCGCCATATATATAGGACAATTTCGTTTTCGTCATAATATATTTCCGGTTCAATATCAGTATGTTCGACCTTCCATTTTAGATGCCAATCCTGTGGCATCCTAAGTGCATAAATTGTTTCAAGTGTTACGTCAGAAGTTTGAAAGTTATATCCTCCTGTAATCCATGTTTCACTTCCTGCGGTTGTTTCTATTTTGTCTTCAAGCGTTACCTGATATTCTATACATACGCCTGGTGCGAGTGCTACCATAGAGATTACGTGCCACATCAGGTCGGAGTATAGATTTCGCGATAGCAATCCGGGGGGTGTTACATCGTTGAATGCTTCTTCTGGTGGAAGATGCACTGTGCCATCGGATGCAAACGTTCGTGCAATGTTGACACCAATATTTTGTGATGTAGGCTGGTATGGAATAGCAATATCCCCATATTTCTGAATTCCTCTCTCGGTAAGTATTTTAACAACTTGGTGCGTGGTATAACGCGACTGTCCTGATGGCGAAACATCATGACTGAAATGGTTAAATAGGATAACGACATCCGCATCAGGGTAATCGTTTGAAGAGGGTGCATCAGCAATGATCTGTTTAACATCTGGTTCAAGGATAGCAACAGGTGGTACGGTTGCGGTCAGTGTTGGTGTAGACGATAGTTGTGCCAATGCTTGCAATCTTGTCTTAGCGAGCAGGTTCTGTGGGTCAACTTCTAAGAGTTCTCGATATTGTAGTTGTGCTTCAAAATATCGTTGATGGTCTTCGTATATAGAAGCGAGTTGTTGCCGTGCCCAGATATCGTGCGGGAATATGCGTATTGAATTGCGGAACTCAGCGATTGCCTCCCCAACTTCACCCCGTTGTAGATGAATTAACCCCAAGTAATTATGTAGATTCTCACTATCTGGATGTTCACAGTCAGGATCAATTTTCAACGCTTTACGTAGTAAGGTCTCTGCTTCATCAAGCCGATTTAATTGCTTATATGCTAAAGCGAGATGATTTAATGCATAGAGGTTATCTTCTGCAGTTTTAAGTACTTTTTCGAAATACTTGGTAGCATTTTCGTAATTTCTTAATCTTTCATAGATATATCCGATGTAGTTGAGCGCGTTTATGTTGTTGGGTTCTGATGATAGGAATACAATAAAGGCATCCCTTGCTTTCTCATATTCCTCAAGTTGGAAGTATGTTTCTGCTAATATATATTGTGTTTCGCTGTTTTTGGGTCGGAATTTGATTGCACTTTGATAGGCTTTTAGTGCATCTTGTAGCTGCCCTTGTTGTAGTGCGAGATTACCTGCTTGCATGTGTTCACGCCATTGCCGATTCCGTTCTATCAACGGGTCATGGATTTCCGTTGAGCTGGGTTGTGTATTTGGCATGATGGCACACCCACTGAACGTAATGAGCGAATATATGCCTATAGATAGGAAGCACCTACGGATTATTTTCTTCATCTCCGCTATTCCTGTGAAGTTTTGGGTTTTTTATATGTCGTTCCTTATCTCGTTCTGTTCTTTTCTGCATTGATTTCTGGAAAGCTTCTTCAAGTTGTATCCCTGTTTGATTTGCTAAACAGAATAGTACAAACAGTATGTCTGCCATTTCATCTGCGAGTTCTAAATTTGGTTGATTTTCCTTGTAGCTTTGGTCGCCGTATTCGCGCGCCATTATTCTTGCTAACTCACCTACCTCTTCCATTAGGATAACGGTATTGGTTAGTTCTGAAAAATAGCGCACACCGAGTGTATTTATCCAATCATCTACGAGTTTTTGACAGTTTTCAAGTGTATAGTCCATTATGTTGTCCGATCACGGCATTTGTTAGTATTGTAGCAGAATTGACAAGTGAAGTAAACCAATTTCCTGTTTGACACGTTTTGAATAATGACAGATTCACCCGGTTTTGGGTAATCTGTAGAATTAGAGTGAAACCTAAAAGTATCATTACACTTCCTTGCACAACGGGAAATGAATTGCAGCGGGCTGGGAAACCCAGCCCCTACGAGCCAGTGTTTGATGATGGTTAAGTGTATCTTTAGTTTTAGGTAATACTATATTCAAGAGACAAATGGTGTTAAAAGTTTCTTGATTTTTTATGCAATATTGTTTATAATTGACAACGTATCATATACCATTTCTTTTAAATTCTCAACGATTAACGACTGTTAGAAATGCAACGGATGACGGTACAAACTAAAGTTTGTGCTACAATTGATAAATTTTCAATTGGAAATGGTATTAATTGTATAGAGGAACTCAACATGGGAATTACGGATAAAGAGTTAGAATTTTATGAAACGAACGGTTATCTTCTAAAAAAGGGACTTGTTTCTTCTGAAGATATAGAGAGCATTCTGGTTGAAATTGACGATATTCATAACCGTATGGCTGAGAAACCGGCAGAGGGAATTGGCATATCATGGGAAGTTTATGATGATCCTGATCATCCCCCGTTAATAAAGCAGTTGATGCATAGTGAAAGGGTCAGTCCTACACTGAATAAATTACTCCGTTCTGATGCTGTGCTTGATGTATTAGAAGGGATGATGGGTCCTGATATATCACTTTTTCATAGCAAGTTGCTTCCTAAAGCGGGTGGAGATGGAACGGCAATTCCCTGGCACCAAGATTATGCATATTGGAAAAACGACAGCAATAAACCTGTGATGATCAATTGTCAGTTAGCTATTAGTGAAGCTAATCTTGAAAATGGGTGCATCCAGTTTGTTCCCGGTAGCCATAATTGGGGTCTTCAAGAACATGAGCGAAAGCATCAGACCTTTGGTGTTTTCTTACCGGGACATTATCAGGAACGTGAAGATGCTGTTGCCGTGGAGATGGAACCAGGAGACGCTGTTTTCTTTAATGCACTCATCATTCATGGTTCCGCCCCCAACGTTTCGAAGAGAGATAGGTTGATGAATACATTTGCTTATAATGTAACAGGTAACGGTACTACACAGTCACGTGAAGTTTTACGTGGTAAGGCGGCTTAATTAATGAAAACAGTAGTTTTAGTAAGCGTATTCCTCTGTCTCTGCCTGATGTTCGTTCTGGTAGGTTGTGGTATTGATGAATCTGAAACTGGTAATTTGGCACCAGTTATTACGGTTTTTGAAGTTGATTCAGAATTTGTTTATCCTGGGACAGAAGTCAGTATCCAGTTGAGAGCCGCTGATCTAAACAATGACCCACTCACGTATAGTTGGGCTGCAAGCCATGGTAAAATTGAGGGTGATGAGACAGGTGCCATTTGGAATGCCCCTGACGAGGAGATAAAATCTCACATTCAGGTAACTGTCAGCGATGGTGTAAAGTCTACTACAAGCACACTTGATATTCAAGTATGGCGTGGTAGAGACGGCAACTATTACCCGTTAGCTGTTGGAAATATCTGGCGTTATCGTGGTGCTGATGACACCTTAGTCACCTTTGAGATTATTGATACCATACAGATTGAGTTGGAAGATGGAAATACAACTGAGAGTTTTGTATTACAGAAAACTAATTCGGGTAAAGACTTAGAGAACATCGTCAATTATTCTTATCTTGGTAATGTAACTGATGATTCTGGTGAGATTACTGCCATTGTTCAGCATGCACAGAATACAACATCCGGAACGGAAGACACAATTGTATTTGATCCGTATTTACCTTTGTATGAATTCCCCCTTTTTCCCGGCAAGAAATGGGAGGTTAGCTATATTGCAAGATTAGTTGATGAAACCTTACCGATCATCTTAGGTGGTGGCATTGACGAATTTGAGGTGCGTTTTGAGGATTCTGTCACTGTTCCTGCTGGTATTTTTAAGAACGTATTTGAGGTAGAAGAATCGTTTCAATGGTCCCTTCGGACAGAAGTACATAATTTTGATATAGATTTAACGGTGGCTAAAAAATGGGTTGCGCCGGATGTAGGTATCATTAAATTTACACAAGAACAGACGCGAGGTGGTTTGACAGTCGCAACGCTCTATGAATTAGAGTCTTATGAACTGAAGAACAATTAGGTCCATCAAGAGGCATACTGATAGTGAATGAACAGAAGACTATACCTGAAATATTAACGACGACTGTTGGATCTTATCCAGTTCCTACTTGGCTTCAGGCAACACCCACTGAACAAACATTGATTGATGCGACACGGGTCGTTGTTGATATTCAACGTCAACGTGGCATTGACCTACCGACTGATGGTGAATTGTATCGTTTTGATGTTAATCATCCAGAAACGAATGGGATGATTGACTACTTTATTCGCCCTTTAGGAGGTGTTCGTTCAGAGGTAGGACGCCAGGAATGGTCTGAGTTTAGACAGCTGCAGACGATGGCATTTCGTGCTAAACCCGCTGGTGTTGTTGAGCAGGCATTGGGAGAGGGAACATTAAACCTTGTATCCGATTGTGAACGTGCGGTGAGTGTTGCAGGTAGAGATATTAAGTTTACAGTTACAAGTCCTTATATGCTTGCGCGGACACTCTTAGATAAATACTACGGGGACTTTGACACACTCCTTGGTGCTTTGTCGGACGTATTATCGGCGCAGATACGTGAATTAGATTGCGCGTGTCTTCAGATTGATGAAGCAAATATCCCTGGTAACCCAGAAGATGGTCCCCGCGCTGCTGAAGCAATAAACACTGTGCTTGACGCATTTGCTGGAGAGAAAGCAGTTCATTTCTGCTTTGGTAACTACGGCGGTCAAGTCATTCAGAAGGGGAGTTGGAAGAGTCTGATTGATTTCTTGAATATGCTACGTTGCGACCATCTTGTTTTAGAGTTGAAACATCGTCCTGATGATGATCTTGAAGCACTTAAGGGTGTTAGACCAGAGATTACCCTCGGCATAGGAGTGATTGATGTTAAAGTTAATCCGATTGAAACACCTGACGATGTTGCATCCGCTATAGATAAAGCGGAAAAGGTTTTAGGAAAAGGACGCATTGGGTGGATACATCCTGACTGCGGTTTCTGGATGCTGCAACGTTCAGTGGTTGATCGTAAAATTGAAGCACTTGTAAAAGGGAGAGACATATATCTCGGACTGACATAATAACAGATATTTTTTGTTTAAATGACGACAAGCATCTGGCAAGTTAGTTTGTATCGTAAGATCATAACCTTTCCCAATATATATTACTACTAAGTTGTGTTATTTGGTGGTGTGTGCTTACAGACTTACACCACTATTTTTATTGCATGACAATAAGATTGAATTGAGAGGATTCTATGTTTGAAATTCAGCCATCAAGATCTAAGAAGTATCAAAACATAGCAGGTATCGTAGGTTTTTTTGGATTTGTACTTGGCTTGGTGATTTCAGGTGCGGGGGTTTTCTTGAAATATTGGGATTGTCCTTTTGGAGATGGTATACTTCAAGTCTTAGGGTTCTCAATTTTAATAGGCCTGAGTTGCGGTGTTGTCTTAGGTAATCTTGTTGCCATTTTATTAGTTTGGTATGCGAAAATGCGTCAGGTTTCACACAAAACATCACGAGATTAAGGGGAGATTTGGATGGGGTTTGAGATATTTGATATAGAGATTGGGATTGATATATTTGACATAGATTTATTGCACATCCTTGTATTGATGGGTGTAGGGATGTGTGCTGGTTTTATTAACGCGATTGCATTCGGTGGTTCAATGTTAACTGTTCCCTTTTTGATTTTCCTTATCCCGAAGATTCCGACAATCCCTTCAGTCACCGATGAAACAGTATTAGCAAATGGTACAAATCGCGTCGCAATTTTGCTTCAGAATCTCAGTGCAATCTTAGGATATAAACGTAAAGGATTTTCTAATTTCCGGCACGCTATTACACTTGCGATTCCAGCCGTTGTCGGTGCAAGTATCGGTGCTGTCATCGGTACTGAAACACCCGGTCAGGCATTTAAACCGATACTTGCGATTGTAATGGTTACAATGCTTCTCTTGACGTTCTTTAATCCAACCGAATGGCTTTACAAGAGAATCAATCCGAGTGGTGGACAGTATAGAATTATCACTTCCATTGCACTCTTTTTTGTAGGTATGTATGGCGGGTTCATTCAGATAGGGACGGGTTTGTTGATAATTACGGCTTTACGGATACTTGATGGTGAAGATTTGGTGATTACGAATGCACATAAGGTTTTTATTGTTTTTTTCTATACTATTATTGCACTCGGTGTGTTTTTAAGCAAAGGACAAGTAGATTGGGTTTTAGGTCTGACACTTGCCGTAGGTACATCAACGGGTGCTTGGATCGGCAGCCATATGGCAGTAAAAATGGGTGATAAATGGATTAAGGTCGTATTAGTTATAGCCGTTGTTGCTTCTGTAACGAAACTTCTCTGGGATACAATTATGGGTAACGGGTAATACCCGCCTGGGAACATCACTAATTGACACCTAAGGACTGTAATCTATCTGTAACCAATTTTTCGCTTGGTTTTTTTGATAGTTCATTCAATAGTTTTTTTATCTGTTCTGAAATTTCATTTTCTTTACAAACTCCTTTCAATGTACGTTCTTTACTATTAGTGTGGTTTTGTATTCCCACCTTATCTTGTTTGACTATAATACATCCATCAACCCATCCTATCTTTCCAGATTCAGTATCCCATCCATAAGCATCATCATAGACAGCTATAATAGGTAGCTGCATTTTTACCAGTTGAATTTTTGTGTTCTGTATGGCTGTTGCTAAAGCTAATGATGTTTGATGTTGCGTCGTAGCTGCATTTTCAAGATGTATATTCCATAGGACAACTGGTTTTTTCAGTCGTTGTGCAAGGTTGATGAGTCGCTGGAATCGTCTCCAATCAGCGGGTTGTTCAAGACTGTTTGTATTACCATGCAACAGTATAACCTTTGTGTTATTGAGTTCAGCGAGTCCAGCGAATTCGTAATTTCCTTGTCCTCCGACTCTATCGCCGTATAGTTGTATTGTCTTTTCAAAGAGTGGATGCTTGTAGTTAAAATTGAGGGATGACATTTTTGCCTTATGTTATACCATTTCTATTAGATTTTCCATCATTGAACGGCACAATCTGGCAGATTGTGCTACAAAAGAGTGACAAGGCACAAATCTGGCAGATTATGCTACAAAAGAGTGACACAAAGGCACAAACTGGAAAGTTTGTGCTATAAAAAAAGCAGGGAGGTGTTTTTTACACCTTCCCTGCCTAATTGCCATGTCGCGTGGATTATGTATCTTTTACACATATGACGCTGCCGACGATCATAAGCGTGTAGATA
>VXOP01000306.1:4064-17944 GCA_009839975.1 Candidatus Poribacteria bacterium | reverse complement strand
TCAGTAACGTGTGGAGAAAGTCAAGTAATTAATAGATCAGTTTTTCGTTGACAACGTCAACCTATTGAGATAAATTGACGTTAGAAACAGTTATAGTTTATAGGAAAAAATGACACTTTTTTGAAAGGAATAATTTAATGAAAACAAGAATTCTACGCAGCATGCCGCTTTCAGTTTTAGGTGTGCTATTCTTAAGTCTGCTCATCTTTACATTATCAGATAAAACAGAATCGCAGGAAGCTGTCGCAACTTACGAAATAGATGCAGTACACTCATCCGTGCTTTTCCGTGCAAAACATAAGGGAGTCGCTTACAATTACGGACGTTTTAACGACTTCTCTGGAAAAATCACCATGAATGATACGGATGTATCCAAAAGCGCAGTTGAATTCCAGGTAAAAACTGAAAGTGTTGATACAGGGGACGCAAAACGTGACCAACACCTGAGAAGTCCAGATTTTTTCAACGCCAAACAGTTCCCTGTAATTAGATTTAAAAGTACAAAGGTCAGTGAGAAAGCAGGAAAAGAGAATGTTTTAGAAGTAACCGGCGATTTTAATCTACACGGCGTGAAAAAGTCTATCACTATAGATGTGGAGATGACCGGTGAACTGAACACACCACAAGGTGGGAAAATCGTAGGTTTCCATACTACATTTAACATAAAACGCACTGAATACGGATTTAATTTCGGTTTAGAAGCGGTGAATGACGACATCCAAATTATCGCGAGTGTTGAAGCAGGAAAGAAATAATACCCTATTTACCCAATCCTGAAAATCCTGGTTCAGATGAGAAGCATATAACGCGGAGACTAATGCAATGCTCACATTAACTCAATTAATTATCGGTTTGTTACTACCTCCATTAGTCTGCGGCGTTATATACACCTTTGTCGTCTATTTGATGAACCGTGATTTCAATGAGAGTCTCTTAAAATGGTTAATTGCTGCAGTGCTTGGGATAGCCTACATCATCGGATACATCGGTTTAGAAGGTAAATTAACACTTGTACCGATTGAAAGTAGACATTGGATTTTCTATCTTACAATAGTAACCGTTGGCACAAGCGTATTGTGGCACAAATATAAAATGTTTGGTGTGATACTTGAGGTATTGTTGTCAATTCTTGTGCCACGTATACTGCTTATATCATACTATGAATATTCTTGGAGCATATTTGAGGGATTAATGTGGTGGATGGGTCTTGCCATCATCATCTTTTTCTTTCTGAGAATAGTGCAACAGAGTTTTAAGACCTTACCCCAAAATGCAACTATTCCTTTTGTGTATCTTGGCATATCGGGTGGGACGGCACTGATTCTTGCACTCTCCGGGAGCATGTTATTAGCACTCCACAGTTCAGTTTTAGTTGCACTTTTTGCTGCGTTATGGATTCTGACTATTGTCTTACCAAGAATGCTAAAATCTGATTCCTCACACAATCTGGCAGCTTTACTCATAGGTGTAACCCCTGTCCTATCAATACTTCTCGTTAGTATCTGGCTGAATGGATACTTTTATGCGGAAGTGCCATCAGTAAGTGTCCTCCTATTGGTAATTGCCCCCTTATTCGCTGTGGTTGCAAAAAAGAAATCTCAGTTAATCCAGATAGGATTGATTGCGGTTAGTGTCTGCGTTGCGATTGGTATTGCTGTGTTACGATCAGGTTTTTTTAGTGATAGATAGTCCCTATTAAAGAGAAAGGTTTGTCAGAATCATCACCGCTGATATTCCCACCTTGCCTTGAACTTGTCTTCAACGATTATGATTTTCACGAATGTTTAGATATGGAAGGAATAGACACACTCTCATACATACAAGAATGCGTCATAAAGGAATAAGGGAACACTCAAAGAAAATAGGTGGGAAACAAAAAAGGCAGATAGACGAATCCAGTCACCACCTATAAAGAGCAATTGGAAAAATTACCAATTAAGAATCTTGGGACACGGTAATCTGAGTGCTTGCACTAATTCAGTAGGTTTGTTAAAATGGAGTCAAAATTGGATATCGTTTATTGTGTACAAGTTGATTTTATGAAATATGAGGAGTAACTAAATGGCTAATAATTTACGTTTTGGTGTTGTGGGTTTAGGTATGGGTATGAATCGTGCAGGTATGATTCACGACACAGAAGGTGCAGAACTCGTTGCTGTTGCTGATCTCAAGACAGATCGCCTAAAGGCTGCAGAGGAGAGATTTGGATGTGACAGCCACGAAGATGCACTGGAGATGTTTGATCGTGATGACATTGATGTCGGTATGATCATGACACCAAGCGGATTGCACGGTAAATTCGGTGAAGAAGCTGCAAAACGCGGTAAGCACGTGATCACCACTAAACCGATGGATGTCAGCCTTGAGAATTGTGATTCACTCATCAAGACCTGTGAAGAAAACAACGTAAAACTGCTTATTGATTTTGGCGAAAGGTACGGTACAAAGAACAGAAGAATCAAGGCTGTACTTGATCAAGGAGCACTCGGAAAACCGATTCTGTGTGAACTACGAATGAAATGGAAACGACCTGATAGCTACTACGTCGGATGGCACGGAACTTGGGAACTTGATGGGGGTGGTTCTATTATGAACCAAGGTGTACACTCCATTGATCTGATGCTGTGGTTTATGGGTCCTGTTAAACGTGTCATCGGTGCTCACTTTGATGTATATGATCATGAAAACTGTGAGACAGAGGACATGACATCTGCCATCTTAGAATTTGAAAACGGGGCACTTGGACATGTCTTGACAACAACTACCTATCCCGGTGGAAATGTAACGATGATTCATGTTCATGGACAGGATGGCGTTGTTGGTGTTGGACCTGACATGTGGCAATTTACAGATAATAAAGAACCTGAGATTGAACTACCACCCTATCCAGGTAATGTTATTCAAGATATGTTACAGGTAGTTCAGGAAGGTGGGACGGCTGCTGTTGATGGACATGAGGGGAGACGTTCAGTTGAAATCAACATGGCAATCTATGAATGCGCGCGGACAGGGAAAGAGGTTATTCTATAGGTTCAGTAATATACGAGGGGATGAAGATTAAGTAGTTAAAGAGGTAAAAAACCGATTTTTCCCAGGCCGGTAGGTGCGATAAGGAAATCGCACCGGATCCTGTGCAGAAACCCTCAATGAAGGGGATTGGGATAAAACCGGTGCGATAAGGATATCGCACCTACCGGCCTGGGAACATCCTTTTAAGAATCGTCTGCTTTTGCTTTCAGATCGTATAGGATGTTAACTGCATCTAAGGGGGTAATTTGTGAAAGTTCTAACTGCTGTATCTCTTCTATGAGTGGATGTGTTTTGGGTGTAAAGAGTGCCATCTGCAGCGAATCGTTTTGTAGTGTCTTTCGCGTAATTCTCCGTTTTGGACGTGGAATTTTTTGGTCTGCTTTCTGTGGTCTGTTTGCTACACCATCAGCCTCTACACTGAGATTGTGTTGTTCAAGAACTTCAAGTATCTGTTGTGCCCGTACAATAACAGAACGCGGTAAACCTGCAAGACGCGCAACGTGAATACCGTAGCTTTGGTCTGCACCTCCCTGTACAACTTTACGGAGAAAAGTAACCTTCTCTCCATCTTCATGCACAGCGACGTTGTAGTTTTTTGCGCGTTTGTACTTACTGGCAAGTTCAACAAGTTCATGGTAATGGGTCGCAAAAAGGGTTTTTGCTCCCATCCGTTTCTCATCCAATAAATGCTCAGAGACTGCCCAGGCAATGCTGAGACCATCAAATGTGCTGGTGCCTCGTCCTACTTCATCCAAGATGACAAGGCTTTTTGACGTGGCATTGTTTAGGATGTTCGCTGTTTCGTTCATCTCAACAAGGAATGTACTCTGTCCCATCACAAGGTTATCTGAAGCACCAACCCGCGTGAATATCCTATCTACAAGTCCTACTTTTGCTGCGGATGCAGGTACGAAACAGCCGATCTGTGCTAACAGGACAATGAGTGCTGTTTGTCTTAAATAGGTGCTTTTTCCACTCATATTTGGACCTGTGATGATATGAAGCTGTTCATCACTGCAATTGAGCAATGTATCGTTTGGCACAAAACCCTCTTGTGTGAATATCTGTTCTACAACGGGGTGGCGTCCATCCCGTATGATTATCTCGTCACTTTCCTCAACGGTAGGTTTCACGTAATTGTATCTTGATGCACAATATGCAAAATTGGCGATTACATCAATCATAGAAAGTGCTGCAGCGATTTTCTGTATAGGTTCGGTAGACTTTGCTACCTCGTCACGTATATCACAGAAGAGATCGTATTCAAGTGTTTGTATCCGATCTTCGGCATTTAGGACTTTTGCTTCCTGTTCCTTGAGTTCAGGTGTGATGAACCGTTCGGAGTTGGTTAGGGTCTGCTTCCGGATATAATGTTCTGGTACCATGTTGAGATTAGGTTTCGTGACTTCTATATAATATCCGAAAACTTGGTTGAAACCTATCTTAAGGGATGTGATTCCACTCCGTTTTCGCTCCTCTTCCTGTAATGTTGCCATCCAGGCTCTCCCTTGTCCGGCAATTTCTCTTAACTCATCAAGTTCATCGTTGTACCCATCATTTATCACACCGCCCTCCTTTATCGTTGCCGGCGGGTCTGGATGTATACCAAGATGGATCATTTCTACTAACTCTAACATTGGGTGCAATTCTTCATTCAGGGACATCAACATTGCGCTTTGACAATTTTGGAGTTGTTGCTTGACAGCAGGAATAAGTTCAAGGGAATCCTTTAGAGAAATCAGGTCACGTCCGTTAACTGAACCGAGACTGATACGGGTAATAAGACGTTCTATATCGGACATCTGTTCCAATGCGTCCCGTATCTCTTCTTGTAGATTTATCTGTGTTCTCAGTTCCTCAACCGCATAGAGACGTTCATTTATATCTTCTTCATTAAGTAGAGGCTGCAATAGGCACTGTCGTAGTTTCCTACCCCCCATTGATGTGACTGTTTGGTCAAGTATTTCTAACAGGGTGCCATTTTTTGAACCGTCGCGAATCGACGTTGTTAATTCCAGATTGCGTTGTGTGTCAGCATCTAATATCATGAAGTCGTCAAGTGTATAAGTTTGAACGGAGAGGATGTGCTCTACTTCCTGTTTCTGTGTCTCATGTAAATAGTAGATGAGTGCTCCTGCGGCACAGATTGCTGCGGGTAGATTCTCACATCCGAAGCCATCAAGTGTTATCGTCTGAAAGTGGTTCAGAAGTTCAGAACGCGCTGTATCGTAGTCGAATCTCCACTCTGGAAGGAAATTGACAGATGCTTTCAATTCACGTTTTATCTGTTCAAACATTTCTGCATCTTCATGAGATTCTGAGAAGAGGCATTCCTTAGGCGAAAATCTGTGGATTTCTGCCCAAAGTCGGTTACCATCGTCAAGTTCAGTAACTTTGAATTCACCTGTGGATAGATCGGCAACAGCGATCCCGTATTTTTCTTTATGATGATAGATAGAGAGTAGATAGTTGTTTGACTTGTGTTCTAACACTTTCGGATCGGTTACTGTTCCAGGTGTCACGATGCGGACAACATCCCTTTTAACCAGTCGGTTTTCCTCTCTGGCAAGTTTTGCGTCTTCAGTCTGGTCCAAGATTGCGACTTTGTGTCCAGCATTAACCAATTTATAGAGATAAGAGTCAAGTGCATGGTGTGGAATTCCAGCCATCGGTGGTGGCGGTGTTTTTTGGTGTTTCTGATTTCTTGAAGTCAACGCAATTTCAAGTAGTTTTGAGATCAGTTCTGCGTCTTCATAAAATGCTTCATAGAAATCGCCTACACGACAGAGCAGGATAGCATCTTCATGCTGTTTCTTGACCTGTTTGTATAGTTCCATCATGGAGGGTTCTGATTGTCTTAAACGTGGCATATAGGGGACCTCATGTGATGTTCTGGCATCCATGTTAAGAAAGAAAATATGCTTAATACCTTATCATTAATTGGTTCAGTTGTCAAATGTTAATCTATGACAAACATAGCCTGAATTTGCAATATTTTGCATTTAATGCTACAATTTCTCACGGACACTGGCAACTTGGACTTGTCCAATGTTCAGGGCAGGTTCAGAGGTTAGATCTCTGCTTTTGCCGGTCTAAGCATATTCAAGACGGTAAAAATGATTACAGCACATCCTGCGGAACAGGTTGTAAAACAGACTGGCGATGTAGCCAAAGAAAAGGTTCGCTCTGATGCCAAACGAGCGCGGATCAGAATGAGTTGTACCGAGTCGTTAATCAATGTCGTATTTTTATGCAAAACGTCATTAAATCAATAAATCAGAATTATACGTATCGTAACGATGATTACAGAACGTTTAGAAAAAGCACGGGAAACCTACGAAACAAAAATGCGTTTGTAGGGCGGTTCATATACCACTATTTATCTGAAGTAATGGAATAATCACAATGACAAACAAGCAACTATTTGAATTATCCCCACGTGATATTAAGGTGTCAGACACGTTTGAAGCACATTCCAATGTTGTCCTCTATGAAGGTAATTGTAAAGAACTTCTAAAACAATTGCCTTCCGGCACAGTCGATTTAGTGATTACATCACCACCTTACAATGTTGGTAAAAAGTACGAAAAAAGAACGTCATTACAGTCATATCTTAATAATCTTCAGCCTATCCTCACAGAATTAGTTCGCGTGACCTCATCAACTGGAAGTATCTGTTGGCAAGTTGGAAATTACGTCAACAATGGCGAAGTCTTTCCTCTTGATATATATTTTTATGAAATGTTCAAAAAACTTGGTCTCCAATTACGAAATCGTATTATTTGGCGGTTCAATCATGGCTTACACTGCACAAAACGATTTTCAGGTCGCTACGAGACTATTTTGTGGTTTACCAAAACTGACGATTATATTTTCAATCTTGATCCTGTGCGAGTTCCTGCCAAATATCCGGGTAAACGATATTACAAAGGACCAAAAAAAGGGCAAATTTCGGGAAACCCTTTAGGTAAAAATCCTTCAGATATGTGGGATATTGTTACGCAAGACTGGGAAGATGGTATCTGGGATATACCAAACGTCAAAGCAAATCACCCAGAGAAAACAGAACACCCCTGCCAATTTCCTGTGGAATTAGTTCAACGATGTGTTTTAGCTTTGACTAATCCTGACGGTATCGTTTTTGATCCGTATTGTGGCGTAGGTTCAACAATCATCGCGGCTTTGCTGCACAATAGGAAAGCAATTGGGGCTGAACTTGACCAGACTTACGTGGCTATTACTCGTGAACGTATACAGAAGTTTTCACAAGGGGAGTTGTCTGTCCGTCCACTTGGAAAACCTATTCACAAACCAACCGGTAAAGAAAAGATCACACAATTGCCTTTAGAATGGAAATAACTATGATTATTGCCGCTGAGTATCCATTTAATGGTGGGGAATCTCTCAAAGAGACACACTCACATCTACTGCAAGAAATAACCGATATTATTACTTCTGTTGATGCCTCACAGTACAAAACTAAAACGAGCGAAGAAATAACAATGCCGGGCAAAATACTCTATAGTCCTCAGGATCTAAATGATGCCTTTGAGCGGGGTTTTGTTAAACAGGGCTGGCGGAAAAAGGTACGTATAAATTGTAGCTATCCGACAAAATACTACAGTCCTGGGTATTCACCAAAACCTATGAACAGAGGGGCATACCGTGAAATAGATTTCTTGAAAGATCGGCTTTGTGTAGAAGTGCAATTTGGAAAGTATGCTTTTATGGTTTACAACGTGTGCGCTAAAATGACAATATTTCGCAATTTGAACTATATTGATGCTGGAATTGAGATTGTTCCTGTGAAATCTTTTGCAGATGAAATGTCAAGTGGTGTTTCTTATTTTGAACAGATTGCATGGGATTTGGAAAAGCGAGGTGTGGCTGATATTGATATTCCTGTTCTTATTTTGGGTATTGATGTTGGTGATGGTAACGGCAAAATTATGGAGGACGACTCACTAATGCAACTCTCATTGGATTTTGGAGATTATTCCGAATAGATGAAATACTTTGCATTCCATCCTACAATATTATAACATGTAACATTCAGTTATGGGTGATTATACTAACGATGCCCATCGTTTTAACACCCTCCCACCATCGCTGGGGATAAAATTGGCTGAGAACTGGTAATCACAATGCTTTACGAATTTACTAAACTTGAACTCCAAAAAGAAGAATTTGATAATCTCGTATTTATGGGAGATCCACCTTGGTGGACAGGTATAAATAAGTATCCACTAAATTGGGATAGATGGAAACAACCGTATTTACCAATTTGGAACGCAGGTAGAAAGATATTTAGGGATGTGCCGATAAAACCATCCGAAGCGATATTGAAACAATACGAGAAGTAAAATAATGCAATACAAGACAAAAGCACAAACAGTGATAGGTATTGATCCATTGATTAGCCAACACCGGATAGGCCATCATAAGCCGAAACCGATTCACATTGGCAGGATATGTTTTGTCAACCCTTATCAACGCACCAACACATGTCCAAGCACAAGATGAAAAAGTGATTGATGAAATCGTTTGTAAGAGGCTGAAGATTGTCAGCGACAAAACGGGACATGGCATCACGATTTTACCGCTATGGGCCTGTCAATAAAAAACGATCAAGGGATAACTGTGGCGAATTTGTATGAGGGTTTAGGCAGAGGCACTCTGATATTGTACGGTTCATTAGAACGAGATAGCACGGAATTGAGCTCTTTCCGGCCTGGTAATAAAAAACGGTCATGGAAAAATTAAGGTAGAGTTGGCAAATAAGTTTTTGTCGGACGAAGGTGTTCTGAAAATATACAACAAAGAAGATACCTTCGCGGCAGTTTTGGAATCGCATAAAGGACAAGGCGTTCTGGCAACCTACGCGGAAGATAGAGGAATGGTGGGACTTGGGGGGCCTGGCAATGTGGTAATACGACACCGAAATGGGAGTATAGTAACGCATTTGAGCTCGACTGGTCTAAATATATTCAACGAAGATGAAAAAACTTGTCGGGATTGGATCCATAGAAGGACGTCCAAACGACGGGCTTATCAACACCTACAATCACAGAGGGGAGTGGCGAACCTTCAGTGCGGAAGGGATGTCACGGAGGGAGTAGTTGCAGTATTGATACATCCCAAAGACATGTAACGGCCATAGCAGTCGCAATTGCGATACCGATGCAACCACCAATGCATCTGTGATATAATTACAAAAAGACGCGTTACACAATTTTTTAACCCGGAGATGGCGCATGAATAGCATTCAAACTATTAGCGGAAAATACTCGTGAGGAACCACCTTATGTCGTGAGGAACCACCTTATGTAAAAATTCGGGTTTGAGAGCTACAGTCATTTCCTGTTGGATACGACAGAGAGAGGCAAGAACACCCCAATTGTTAGTTGGGAGGAGGGGGAAGGAATTGGAGTTCCCCGGCAATCCCCCTCCTTAACTCTCAATATTAATTATACACTACTTTTAGAAAAAAAGCAACAAAAATCAACACGTTGCTCAAAAATAATCTCTGACCCACGCTTTATTTTACATTGACATACCCACATAAAAATGATAAATTATTGATGCAGTATAGTGTCATCTATCATATTGAATCGGATAGTATTTGATGATAACTATCAGGGAAAATTGCGTAATATCATAAGTGCAGATTTCTTTTTATTAACTACTTTGAGGAGATACACAACACATCATGAAGAATCTAAGATATGTGTCCATTGCTTTGTTAGTCATAAGTTGCATCCTGATTATTCCCGCACTAGCGGATGACTGGTCTCAGTGGCGCGGACCTAACCGAGATGGCGTTTGGCACGAAACAGGTATTATTGACAAATTTGAGGGTGAAGAGATACCTATACGTTGGAGTGTACCTATTGGAAGTGGCTATAGCGGTCCAACCGTCGCTGATGGACGTGTGTATGTCATGGATAGACTTACAAAACCGAAACAGGTTGAACGGGTTCACTGTTTTGATTGGGAAACTGGCGATGAAATCTGGTCTCACACCTACGATTGCGTTTATAGAATTGAGTATCCCGTTGGACCGCGCGCAAACGTAACTGTCCACGATGGACTTGCTTATACTTTGGGTGCGATGGGGCATCTGCACTGTTTTGATGCTGCGACTGGAGACATCAAATTCCAAAAGGACCTTAATGCTGAATATAACATCAATATGCCGATATGGGGAATCGCTTGTGCGCCACTAATTGAGGATGATCTACTCATTGTCCAAATTGGTGGGAAGCCAGCGGCCTGTGTTGTTGCATTTGATCGCAAAACAGGGGAGGAGAGATGGAAAGCACTTGAAGATAACGCATCATATTCCGCACCGATAATGATTGAACAAGCAGGACAACGTGTCTTAATCTGCTGGACAGGATGGAACGTCACTGCATTGGATCCGAAAACTGGTGAAGTTCATTGGAAATATCCGATGCCACCGACGCGCTGGGAGATCGGCATCGCAACACCTATTTATGAGAATAATCAACTGTTTGTTACGAATTTCTATGAAGGTGCAGCACTACTAAAACTGTCAGATGACAAACTGGAGTATGAACTCGGGTGGCATAGACAAGGGAAAGATGAAAGAAATACCGATGCGCTGCAAACGACTATGTCAACTCCTATATGGATTGGGGATCATATCTATGGTGTTGATAGTTATGGTGAACTCCGTTGTCTTGACGCGAAAACAGGGGATCGTGTGTGGACAGATTTATCTGCAGTGCCTGTAGACCGCTGGAGTACAATTCAGTTTGTGCAGAATGCTGATAAAGTCTGGATGTTTAATGAACGGGGTGAATTGCTTATTACAGAACTTTCACCTGAAGGGTTGAATATCATCAGTCGTGCTAAACTGATTGCACCTACAAAGGGACAACTTAACCGCAGGGGCGGCGTAACTTGGGCGCACCCAGCTTTTGCATATAAACATGTCTTTGCACGTAATGATAAGGAACTTGTATGTGCCAGCTTGGAAAAGAAATAAATTTGTCCGTTGACTTACAACAAGGACAACAACTATACGGATTTGAAGTCAAAGCCATTACACCCATTGATGAACTGCGTGCAGTAGCAATAGAACTCTTTCATCCACACAGTGGCGCGCGACTGATGCATCTCTGGACAGACGACCCCAGAAACCTGTTTTCAATCAGTCCACTAACACCAACATTAGATGATACAGGGTTACAGCATATCCTTGAACATTCAGTAACGCAAGGCTCTCGGAACTATCCGATAAAAGGGGTGTTATTTGAGATGATGAAGATGAGTCTCGCGACCTACGACAGTACCAATGCGATGAACTACATTGATCACGCCTTTTACTACACCTCAAACAATATAAAAAAAGACCTATTTAATGTTGCAGAAATCCACTTTGATTCCGTTTTTCATCCACTACTAACAGAGGAAACTTTTAATCGTGAAGGACATCATCTTGAACCTGTTGACTCGGATCAACCGACAGGAGACTTAAAAATAAACGGGATCGTTTATAATGAAGTGAAAACCGGCTTGTCCCATCCAGAATTCTGCTTGTTTTTTGCTGTGGTCGGTGGACTTCTGTCTGATACTTGCTATGCCTACAATGGTGCTGGAAATTATCTGGTTATGCCCGACTTAACTTACGAACAATTGAAAACTTATCACCAAACCTACTATCATCCACACAACAGCTACTTCTTCTTCTACGGCAATATCCCAACACAAGATTATCTCTTATTTCTCGCCGATAAACTGGCGGCTATACCAAAGACAGGGACACATGGGTTTCTACACCCTCTCCGATCAGAAATCACACATCAACCGAAGTGGAAATCTCCAAGAACTGTAACAGATACCTATCCAATTAGTCCAGATGAACCCCTCACCGAAAAGACATACTTGATGCTCAGTTGGATCATCGGAGGGATAACGGATCCTGAAGAGGCTATCTTGTGCGATATATTACGCAGGATACTACTTGATAACGAAGGTTCACCGCTCCGCAAGGCAATTGTTAATTCAAAACTCGGAACTGATATACGGTACAATATCTTTGATGGTAAGGTAGGACCAAATAGAACATTTAGCGTCGGTTTATTTGGAAGTGAAGCGGATCGCGTTGACGGTTTCACAGAATTGGTTATCAGGACACTCACGCAAATTGCAGACGCAGAAATTGACAAAGAGATAGTGGAAACCGCATTCCAACAAATCACTTATGACTATCAGGAAGTCACACCGGGTTTCCCGTTTCAAATGATGATACGTGTCATAAACACATGGGTATACGAAAAGGAACCTACCCTCTTTTTAAAGATGGGAACGCATCTATCTGCTATCCGTCAACGTTGGGAGCAAAATCCGCAGATTTTCAACGAATTGATTCGTGAGCGGCTTCTTGACAACCCCCATCGGTTGACAAGTATCCTTATGCCTGATCCAGAAATGCAGGCGAGGCTTGATGCGACAGAAAATAAACGTCTGAAAGCAATTCGCGCACAACTCACCGATGAACAGATGCGGCAGCTTGCCGCCGATGCTGCTGAACTTGAACGTCTAAGTGGACAGCCTAACTCACCAGAAGATTTAGCGAAGTTGCCGCAATTACACGTTTCAGATCTGCCTGAAGAACCGCTATATATTCCGACAAACGTTGAGACAGTGCGCGGCCGCCCTCTGCTTCGGAACGACATTTTTTCAAACGGTATGAACTACCTCACGGTGAACTTCGACTTGCGAGGGTTACCGCAATACCTTTGGCAGTATCTACCGAGTTACACCGAGGCCATTAGCAAACTCGGCGCAGGAAAGATGAATTATGAACAAATGGCACAACGTAGAGCAGCAGCCACTGGTGGCATTGGCTGCTCGCCAAACTTTACCACCCACGCGCTTGATCCGAATCATCCAGTGTGGGATATGCAATTTCGACTCAAAGCACTTGATGGTAAAATTGAAGATGCGTTGAACGTTTTGCGCGATTTAATTTTCGATGTGAACCCACGCGATAAAGATCGTCTCTACGACATTCTCAATCAAGCAGTAGCTTCTAAACACGACTATTACGATGCATCTGTTGCAAACCGTCGTGCTGCCCGCGGACTTTCACAACGCGGTTTACTCACAGATATTGTCTACGGACTACCACGTCTTCGCACATGTGAAATGTTACACAACCGTTTTGACGAATCTTATGAAGAACTTACTGGTTATATTGAACAGATTCGCGATTTTCTATTAGTTCAAGGTCGCGTAACCGCCAGTTTTACCGGCTCTGACGCAGCTTATGGGTTGTTTAAAGAACAGTTTGCTGAATGGATCGACGACATGCGTGACGAACCGATAATCCCAGCACCAATAGGTTTTAAATCTTTTGATATGCCACCGCGTGAAGGATTAGCAGCTCCTATTCCAATAGCACACTGCACACAGATGATGCCAGCACCACACTACGCACATCCGGATTCAGGACTCTTGACAATCGGATCACATATCTTAGAAAGAGATTACATGTTGCCCGAAATCCGGCTCAAAGGCAATGCCTACGGTTTTTCTTTCTCATATAACGCATTTGAACCCATGCTGTACCAAGGATCACAGTTTGATCCGCACGTCGCCCGAACACTTGACGTTTTCGCACAAACAGTTGATTATGTTAAACAGACAGAGTGGACGCAGACTGATATTGACCGGGCGATTATTGCGAAATCATCGGATTACCTAAACACAATTCGACCCAGTCAAGCCTCAACTGATGCTATCTGGCATTATATTAAGGGACAGACACGCGAAGTGGTTGAAGAAAAATATGCACAACTCCAACGCGCAATCCCCAAAGA
>VXOP01000306.1:0-4054 GCA_009839975.1 Candidatus Poribacteria bacterium | reverse complement strand
CCCCAAAGAAGTAAAACGTGCATTGCTTCAAGTTCTTGAGGAAAATCAAGATAAAGCCTCAATATGCGTCATCGCGAGTCGTGAGAAATTAGAGGCAGAAAATCAGAAAATGGATTGTCCTCTTCAAATTGAGGACATTCATAATATAATAGACACCAGCCAACGGAGAAAACCATGAATATGATATCAGACTTTGAAATCAAACAGCGAAAATATATGCCCGTTTTTCCAAATGCAACTGGCAAAACGACTGTCCATATTGAAGGCTATCCATGTGAGGATGATGAACCAATGGCAGCAACTGAATTTCACGCTGAGCAGATAACCACTTTATCTGAACAACTCAAGCAATGTTTTACGATCAACGAGTTCGTTCATATCGGCGTTGACAGTTTTATCTATTACAGTGAAGGGGACATCACAAAAGTTGTTGCCCCAGATATCCACGTTGTATTCGGAGTTAAAAAATACCCGTTACGCCGGAGTTTCTATACCTGGGCAGAAGGGGCAGTACCCGTTGCTGTTTTTGAGTTTCTCTCGGATTCAACTGCGGAATATGACCGAAACGAAAAAATCGGCGTATACCTAAACGATATAGGTGTTAAAGAATACTTTATTCATCAACCGGAACTGAAGAAACCGACAGAGTTCCGTGGATGGCGGCGGAGTCCATCAGGAAACATCGTTGAAATGGAAGCGGATGTGAAAGGCAGTATATTCAGTGAGGCGTTAAATCTCTTGTTTCGGTATGAGGAACAACATCACACAGACGTTAGACTTTTACGGCCATATTTTCCTGATGGCACCTCGATTGCAACCCCTTTAGAGGAGCACCACCTCAGAGTAGCTGCAGAAACACGTGTACAGGAAGCAGAAGCGGAGATAGAACGACTCCGTGCACAACTAGTGAACCTGCAAAACAATAAGACTTAACGAATTACCTAAGTTCATTACCAATTGATTGAATTAAAACTGGAGGGAAAATGGATACGAAACTCGCAGCTGAAAATGGCGGGACTTTACACCCGCCACTCGACCTACAAGAAGGACAACAACTACACGGATTTGAAGTCAAAGCCATCACACCCATTGATGAACTGCGTGCAGTTACCATTGAATTGGAACATCATTATAGTGGGGCACGTCTACTACATCTTTATACAGACGATACAGAAAATCTCTTCTCAATCAACTTTCCGACACCACCATCAGACGACACTGGTACACCCCACATTCTTGAGCATGCGGTCTTGGCAGGTTCACATAAATTCCCAGTCAAAGAACCGTTTTTTGAGATGATCAAGATGAGCATGGCAACATTCATCAATGCTATGACGAGTTCTGATCATACATATTATCCTGTCGCAAGTAATGTCAAGAAAGACCTGTTCAATCTTGCAGAAGTCTATTTTGATGCGGTATTTCATCCGCTTTTGACAGAGCAGACTTTCAAGCGAGAGGGACACCATCTTGCTCCTGTAGATCCTGAGAATCCGACAGGTGATCTCAAAATTACCGGTATAGTCTATAATGAAATGAAAGGTGTTTTTTCTGATCCAATGTCCCGTTTATATCGTTCCGCAACAAGTAGACTTCTACCCGAGACAGTTTATGCTAAAGAATCTGGAGGGGACCCGGATGCAATTCCTGATCTGACATATCAACAACTCAAGAATTTTCATGAGACGTATTATCATCCAAGTAACGGATACTTCTTCCTATATGGTGATATTCCAACGCGTGACTATTTGGCATTTCTTGCTGATAAACTTGATAACATTTCGCAAAGCGGAAGGAACATCAAGTTGAAACCGTTGTCTCCTGACATTACGCGGCAACCGCGATGGGAATCGCCGCAGACCGTGCGTGATACTTATCCGGTAGCACCTGATGAATCCTTGACAGAGAAAACCTACATGATGTTGACTTGGCTCATTGGTGATGCGACTGATCCGGAAGATGTTGCGATGTGTAATATCCTAAGCCTTATACTCTTCGGTAATGAAGCAGCACCACTGAAGAAAGCTTTGATTGACTCAAAGTTGGGAACTAATATTATCGGTTCCGGTTCAGGATCAATCGGTCCAAATAGCTCTTTTTTCGTTGGTATCAAAGGCAGTGAAATAGATCGTGTTGAAGCCTTCACGAATCTCGTAACTGACACACTCACTGAACTTGCCGATAACGTTTTTGATACGGAATTGGTGGAGGCTGCTTTCCAACAGTCTACCTATTACTACCAAGAAGTATCCCCGATGTTTCCGCTGCGTATGTTATACCGTGTGATAAATGCTTGGATATATGATAACGATACGGATACGTTTCTGAAGGTGGGAGAGGACCTCGCTGCTATACGTAGGAAATGGGAAGAAAACCCAGCACTCTTCAATGAAATGATTCGGGAACGCCTCATTGATAATCCCCATCGATTGATGAGTTTACTTTCTCCTGACCAAGATAAACAGGCAGAAATTGATGCTGAATTAGAGAAACGGACTAAGGATATACGTAAACAACTTACAGAGGAGGAAGTCAGAAAGATTGCTGCTGATGCTGCAGCGCTTGAACGCATGAACGGACAACCGAATCCACCTGAAGCATTGGCAAAGTTACCACAACTCAGTGTGAACGATCTCCCCGATAAACCGAAACACATTCCGACCACAATAGAAAAAGTAGATGGACGCGACTTGCTACGGAGTGATGTTTTTTCAAACGGTGTTAACTATTTTGTATTGGATTTCGATGTTAGAGGATTGCCTGAACATCTTTGGACGTTTATGCCGAGGTATATTAATGCTATCCATAAACTTGGTGCAGCCAACATGGATTTTACGGAAATGGCACTGCGAAAATCATCCGTTACGGGCGGTGTCAGTTGTGGTGTTGGGTTTCGGACACATGCGCTTGATCCTAAACGTTCACTCCAAAACGTCTATTTCCATCTGAAAGCACTTGATGGAACAATAGATGAGGCACTTGATGTACTGCATGATCTCGTATTTTCTGTGAATCCACGCGACAAGGAACGGCTTCACGATGTGATGATTCAAGCTGTCGCTGCATATCAAAGAGATATGGTCCAGGACGGATCCAGTACAGCAACGCATCACGCAGCACGCGGACTCTCCCCACAAGGACATCTCGCTGAGATCGTCTATGGACTACCACAACTCCGACAGAGTGAGACGTTACTCAACGGTTTTGACGAACTAAATGGTGACCTTATGAGTCATATTGAAGAGATCCGTGATTTCTTATTGAATCGTGGACGTGTGACAGCTGGGTTTGTCGGTTCGGATGCTGCTTACCAGACAACACGTACTAAACTTAGTGAGTGGTTAAGTGCTATGCGTGAAAAACCGATTACGGCAGAACCTGTTACATTTCAGTCTTATGACACACCGCCGCGCGAGGGTTTAGCGGGACCGATTCAGATTGCACACTGTGCTCACGTCATGCCTGCACCGCATTATTCGCATCCGGATTCAACATTGATCGGCATTGGAACACATCTCGTAAGGATGGAGTACATATTGAGTGAAATTCGTCTTAAAGGGAATGCTTACGGTGCAAGGCTCTCGTATAGTTCTTTTGATTCAGCACTATATCAGTCCTCTTACAGAGATCCGCACGTGGCGCGGACGATTAACGTTTTTGAACAGACAATAGATTATATCAAGCAGGTTGAGTGGACACAGACTGATATTGACCGTGCAATCATATCATCAGCGAAAGATGCTGAAAAACCGATACGTCCAAGTCAAGCAGTCAGCAACGCACAATGGTATCATATCGGTGGTTTAACGAAAGAGATACGAGAGGAACGTTATCAACAACTTCGTAGTGCGACACCTGCAAAGGTGAAACGTGCGCTTATTCAGCTCTTTGAAGAGAATCTTGATAAGGCAGCGGTATGTGTCGTCTCAAGTCGTGAAAAACTTGAGAATGCAAACAGAGAATTGGAAAAACCTCTTGAAATAGAGTATATATTAACATAAGAATGTTGTTAGGTTGATTGAAATCGAACATTGAATTTTAAATTAACAAGAAA
>VXOP01000244.1:15372-18571 GCA_009839975.1 Candidatus Poribacteria bacterium | reverse complement strand
GAGGTGAAAAAGGTGCATAATTTGAAAAAAAATGTAATTTTCTATTATATGGATTTTTTGTGTCTTCGTAAAGTTTATATTCCGTTGTTCTATCAGTATCAAAGTGTTTTAGGAATAAGAGATATAGCGTGATTTATCGGACTATATCTGTTATACTTCACCGTAACACCTATTATTTAAAGTGAAGAATAAGCAAAGGACAAATCGTGAATTATTCATCAGTATTGAAGACAACTGATTATATCACGCACTATTAACGCTGAACCGGAAAGGTATTTTTCTGTCGTGTGTGAAAGCCATCGTTGCGCTGCACATGTAATATCAATTATTTAAAAACAATTGAGGGAACTATGGAACGACATAAACTTCATTATGAAATGATGAACAAATTCAATCCGCATGGAGAGACGGGAGAGCACTGGGAAGTGGACGTGCATGCCACTCCCGAAGAGTTGCAAACATTTGCTGAGATGGGCTATCTCATTCGAGAGGGGCTCTTTCAAGGTGAAGCACTCCAAAAACTGCAAGATGCCTTGGATCGTTTGGAAGATCGGGAATGGGAAAAACGAGATAGTGCTATTGCAGGAAAAAAAGGGTGGGGTTTCATCCCTCGTCATCTTATGGACAAAGATGAAGTATTTCTTGAACTCTTGAAATTCCAACCGACTTTATCAATTGCCCGCGCAATGATGGGACCACTCGTACGTCTGCGTGGTTTAAGCGCACGTATCACGTATCCGGGTGATGGGAGGGAACACCAGACACCGTGGCACCAACACCTGCGCGTGATTCCGAGTCCAATTCCGCCCTGGTTTTCACGTCCACACTGCATCGATTGTCTCATCTACCTTGACGATCTGAATGAAGATACAGGAGCTGTCGCTGTTGTCCCTGGTTCCCACGACTGGTTAGACAAAGCACCACCGACTGTAAACGAACCTGTAGAAGGTGAAGTCGAACTACGAGTGAAAGCCGGGGGTGGTGTCCTGATCCACGGCAACCTCTGGCATCGGGGGCTGCCAACACTACATACAAAGCGACGCATGTTAATTTTGAGTTATACACCGACATGGTTGCGGAAATCGCCACACGGTGGTGTACAACCTGAAGATGGGTTAACCCACGCTTTTCTTGAAAATGCTGATCTGGAAGAACGGATGCTGTTAGGTGTGGGTGGATATTCCTAAAGCGCAAGGGTAATTAAGGTAAGATATATAGATCTACCTACAGATAAACGGCGTAAGAAGGATTGAAGCAACTCACCCATATCTGTAAATTAGTGCATCTAATCCTGAAAATCCTGGTTCAGGCAGATTCAAACCACCCCCAAACATCCAATATTCTCCCTTCCCCTCTAATCCTGAAAATCCTGGTTCAGACAAGTAACCATAACTATACACACCCCAGTTTTCAATTGCTTGCACATATAGACATATTGTGTTATGCTGTATGTTATAGAAGTTCTTTTAATTTGAAACAACAGTCACCATTCTTTTTTATTCCCATCCTGGAGATAGAAATGCCTGATTCTCGTCCAAATATACTTCTTATCACTACTGACCAACAACGCGGAGACTGTTTAGGTCTCGAGCCAGACGGTCCCGATTGTCTACAGACACCAAACTTGGATTGGATAGGTCGCAGCGGTACACACTTCCGTCGTGGTTACGCTGAATGTCCAAGTTGTATCCCCGCACGTCGTGGGATAATGACCGGCACTGCCCCCGCTGCAAATGGAGCAGTCGGATATAGAGGAGCAGAATGGAACCCGCCACATACGCTTGCTGGTGAGTTGTCGGCAGCCGGTTATCAAACGGAGATGATCGGTAAACTACATCTGAGTCCACCGCGTAAACGTTACGGTTTTGACCATCTCCAATTATCTGATGCTACGCATGGAACCGCAAACAACGACTATGTCGAATGGTTACAGCAATACCATCGTCGACATGATTATGATCCGGGGATGGCACACGGTGTCTCTGCTAACGGATGGGTAGGTCGTCCCCATCACTTACCAGAAGAGCAGATGCACACCTTTTGGTGCGTTGATCGTGCCCTGAAATTCATGCGAAAACGCGACCCTTCTACCCCTTACTTTCTCAATATCTCTTTTATCGACCCGCATCCACCCTTAACACCCCCAGCACACTACTATGAACGATACATCCAACGAGAACTACCTGAATCTGTAGTGGGAGATTGGGCACCAGAATTAGATGGACAACAGAAAGGTTTTAATCCAAATGCGTGGGAGATTTCTCTCTCTAAGTATGATATGCAATGTGCGCGTGCTGCCTATTACGGGATGATCAATTTCATTGACGATCAAATTGGACGTCTGATGCAGAACATGGGGGGTCTGAATGACTGTCTCGTAATCTTCACATCTGATCACGGTGAAATGCTGGGTGATCATAATATGTATCGGAAAACCTTCCCTTATGAAGCATCAGCACGGGTACCGTTCCTGATGCGAGCCCCTGCAAGATGGAGATATCCGAAAGAGACCGTCTGCAACACGCCTGTCGGTTTGCAGGACATCATGCCTACGATACTTGACGCTGCTGATATTGAGATACCGGATACATGCACTGGTAAGAGTCTTTTACCCATTATGCGGGGTGATGTTGACGGTGTGCGTGAATGTCTGCATGGTGAACATTCTGGTTGCTACAATTACAAACACGGGAATCACTATCTAACAGATGGACGTTGTAAGTATATCTGGTATTCACAGACAGGTCGAGAACATCTCTTTAATTTGGACGAGGATCCGCATGAAACAAGCGATTTAGCGTTGCAGAGCGATGCTGAAACGCTTTTAACGCCTTGGCGAAACCGCTTAATTGAGATTCTCACGGATCGTCCCGAAGGTTTTACTGATGGGAAGGAACTTATCGCCGGTCAACCGCACAATGCGTTGCTGCCGGATTATCAACCGGATGCGACTTATCCGTTTTTATGATCTTTGCTGAGTAAAGAACTACAGACTATAATGGATGCAGATAATAGTAGAGTGTCTACCCTTACATTGTAGGTCGGGTAGAGGAACGAAACCCGACTTTATTGCTGGGATAGTCGGTAGGTGGGGGGTTATAAAAAAAAAAAAAAAACAAAACAACCAAAATAAAATAATTATTTTTTAAAAAAAAAACCCAGCGGTTTTAAAAAAAAAAATTATTTTTTGATTTTTAAA
>VXOP01000244.1:0-15362 GCA_009839975.1 Candidatus Poribacteria bacterium | reverse complement strand
ATGCAGAACACCAAACGCGTATTCTGCATTGATTAGGAAATCGCACCTACCGGTCTGGTGAAATCAAAATTATTGGAGGATGACAGAGTGAAAAAATCTGTTATGATGTTAATGGTATTTTCCCTTGCGATGCTGAGTTCATCGGCTTCCATTGCACAATATGTACCATCAACTCAATTCGGGTTACCCGAAGGTGCGATAGCGCGTTTCGGTAGAGGTTACATAAATGAGATTATGTACTCACGGGACGGAACACAACTTGCTGTTACCACCGATATTGGTGTTTGGATTTACGCTACTAACACTGGTGAAGAACTTATACTGCTTGCTGGAGAGCATTCACATTTTGTCTTTTCTGCAGACTATTCTCCAGATGGAAAAACGATCGTAACAGGTAGCTGGGATAATACGATACGGTTATGGGATGTGCGAACAGGAAAAAACAGAAAAACACTCAAACGACACGGCTACTACGGCATTTCTTCAGTTGCGTATTCTCCAGATGGAAAAACAATCGTAAGCGGAGGGGCAGATAGTACCATCCAACTTTGGAACGCACGCACAGGAAAAAACACAAAAATCCTTACCGAAACTGGTAAAGGAGTAAATTCAGTAAAGTTTTCCCCAGATGGAGAAACAATCGCAAGCATTGATGGGAAAAATAGTGTAGGACTCTGGAATGCACGCACAGGAAATAATATCATCACATTCAATCCACATACGGAATACATCTATTCCATAGCATATTCTCCAGATAACAAGACTATTGCAATCGGTGGAATGGAAACGTTAGCGTTATGGGATGTTGCTACTGCTCCTCAACCCTTAAAAGAGATCAATGCACATAAAGATAGAGTCAGTTCTCTTGCTTTTTCTCCAGATGGAAAAACAATCGCAACGGGTGGATGGGACTCTATGTTACGGATATGGGATGCTGCTACTGTTCAATCTATAAGAGAAATTAATGCACATAATGGTGCTGTCCGTTCACTCGTATTTTCTCCAGATGGAAAGACACTCGCAACGGGTGGCGGGGACGGAACAATGAAGTGGTGGGACGTACATACAGGAGAAAATAAAAAAACCTTTACCGGATATCTTGGAGGTAACTACATAAGATACTCACCTGACAAAAAAACAATTGCCATCACTGCCGGTGGTCTGGTGCATCTGTGGGATGTATCCACCGGACAGTATCTCAGAACTCTTAAGGGTCATAGAGGTAATGTATCACCTGTAGATTTTTCTCCTGATAGTAAGATACTTGCTACGGGGAGTGCGGATCATACAACACGTTTATGGGATATAAACACCGGACAAACTATTAGGATACTTGAAGGACATACAGATCGTGTCTATGGACCCGTGTATTCACCTGATGGTAGGGTCCTTGCAACTCGCAGTAGAGATGATACTTTGCGGTTGTGGGATGCCTCTACAGGTAAAAATATAAAAACTATTCTAAGAGATAACGAGAGTATGAATTTTATGTTCTCACCAGATAGCACGACGCTCGCTGTTGGGAATTCAAATGGGACAGTCGGTTTGTTTGATGCACAGACAGGTGAAAAAATAAAAACCCTTCGCGGAAATACTGATTATATCTATACTGTATTATATTCCCCTAATGGTAATAAAATCCTTACGAAAAGCAGAGATGGTACAGTTGTGTTGTGGAATGCACATACAGGAAAAGAAATAAAAACTCTTAACATAAGAGATAAAGTGATCGCAGCTATGTATTCACCAGATGAAACTCCTTTAGCAATTAGTGTAAATAGAAAAAAGTTTTCACTCTGGGATGTTACAACAACTCAACTTTTGAAGACATTTGATGGACCTAAAACAAGATATTTACCTAAAAGATATCAAACTAGCAGTCGTCATGCTGTAGGATGGCCACCAGAACAGGTCCGATCAGTTAGTTATTCACCGAACGGTGAAACAATTGCAGCTGTTAGACATAACGAGACGGTACAACTGTGGAATGTTGGCACAGGTAAGCATATAGGAAAACCGATATTACCTCTGAAAGATGATCCACCTGATGGAACAACTGACGTTGTATATTCACCAGATGGCAGAACACTTGCAACAATACAGATTGATAATATGGGAAGCACCGTACGACTGTGGAATCCAACATCAGGCAGACATCTAAAAACACTTAAGGGATATGACAATTGTGCCAATGCATTGACATTTTCACCTGACAGTAGGACAATCTTTACAGTTCATCGGGGTGGTACAGTACTATTGTGGGATATCCCTTCTCGTTAGAAATATCCGCAAAACATCCGACATCTATAAATAATGGAGATTGGAACGATGAAAAAGTTATGTTTAACGTTAGTACTATTTTTCTCTATAACATTGTGTATTTCACACACCTTTGCACAATACGAACCATCTATGCAAATAGGGGTACCCGAAGGTGCAATAGCACGTTTCAGTAGAGGTGTTATCAGAAAAATTGATTATTCCCCAGATGGGGCACAGGTCGCTGTTACCACTTCCATTGGCGTTTGGCTTCATGATGCACAGACAGGAAAAGAGCTTGACCTCAAAAAGAGATACAGCAATAGTAATGCTTTATTTTCACCAGATCATAAGAGATACGTAACTTATATGAATCCGATTACCTGGGTCCAACTCTGGAATAGTCGAAATAGCAAACGTATAAAGACACTCACAGGACATAAAGAGAAAATAAACACTGTCAAGTTTTCCCTTGATAGCAACACAATCGCTACTGCGAGTGATGACAAGACAATTCGATTGTGGGATGCCCGGACAGGGAAATATCTAAAAACGCTCACAGGACATACTGCACCTATTCGTACAGTTGAATTTTCACCGGATGGTGAAATAATTGCATCAGGCAGCGCAGATAAAACGATTCGGTTGTGGAATAGGCATACAGGAAAACTAATAAAGACTTTTACTGAGGCACAGACACCAATTGAATTTTCACCAGATGGCAAAGTCTTGCTCGGGAGAAGTCGTAACCCACATCAGCTCCAGATGTTGAATGTAATGACTGGAGAACTCATAAAAACGCTCCATTGGAGCAATCTTGTTTGTTCTGCCGCGTTTTCCGCAGATAGCAACATAATCGCAACCGGCAGTGCAGACAAAACAGCACGTTTGTGGAATGCAAATACAGGCGAGAGCATAAGGACACTCACAGGACATACAGATACTGTTTACACACCTGTGTTTTCACCTGATGGAAATAAGCTTGTGACCCATTGTAACGACAGTGCCCTACGGTTATGGGACATAAACACAGGAAAAAATATAATAACGCATCAAAGAGAAAAACAAAGTGTGAACTTTAATTTTTCTCCAGATAGTCGAACACTTGCAATTGCAACAGAGGCTGGGGACGTTTCGTTGTGGAATACAAATACGGGTAAGAAAATAAGAACATTCGTTAGACATTCACAATATGTCCATCCCCCTTTATTTTCTTCCAATGGAAATACGATGGTGACGTATAGTAAAGATCGTTCAGTACGTTTGTGGAATGTACACACTGGGGAGAATATAAACACACTTAACATAATGGGGACAGTCAATTCTGTTCTGCATGCACCCGATGGAGAACTGATCGCAATTACATCTCATAAGGAAACGGTGTCAATGTGGAATGTTGAAACGGGACAACTCCTAAAGGAATTTGAAGGAGATAAAAAAAGAGGTCTTGATATTTTGAGACGATTCTCTCTTGGAAAAAAACAAAAGAGAAGATTTGGAGCACCTCCGGAACACATCCGAAAAGCGAAGTACTCACCAAATGGTAAATCTGTTGCGACTGTCAGAAATAACAAGTCGGTCCAAATGTGGGATATAAGCATAGGGAAAAGAATAGGAAAATTGATAAATCCCCCTAAAGATGATCCATCGGATGAAATTACTGTTACTGATATAGTATACGCTCCGGATGGCAATACGTTCGCGACAGTCCAACTTGGTAATTTAGGGGGGACGGTGCGGTTGTGGGAGACATCCACAGGCAAACTCCTGAAAACACTCAAAGGTTATACCTATTGTGGCAACTCTCTTATATTCTCACCTGACAGCAAGACAATCGCAACAGGACATTGGGATGGTACAGTACTATTGTGGGATATTCCTGCACCGTAGGGATAATCGCAAACAATATTCCGAAATCTATAATAAGAAATCTGAAACGATGAAAAAAGTCGCAGTAATTACAGGGGCAGCGAGTGGTATAGGGAAAGGGATGGCAGAACGTTTCGCTGCTGAAGGGATGACAGTCGTCCTTGCAGATATTGAGGAAACACCCCTATTCAGACTTAAAGAAGACTTACAAGCAAATGGAGCAACTGTCCTCGCTGTGAAGACGGATGTGTCTAATGCACAAGACGTTGAAAATCTGGCAACACGTACGATTGAGGCATTTGGTGCTGTCCATATCCTATGCAACAATGCCGGAGTGGTTTGCAGTCGTCCGATATGGGAACATACGATCGCCGATTGGGAATGGGTTCTAGGGGTCAACCTCTGGGGAGTCATACACGGCATTCGAACGTTCGTTCCACAAATGCTGTCACAAAAAACAGAATGTCATATCGTAAACACCGCTTCAATACTCGGTCTGATTCGCAGTCCAGGTCAAGGTATATATAAGGTAAGTAAACACGGCGTAGTTGCCCTTTCCGAAACCCTCGCAGACGAATTAGCACAGATTGATTCACTGATTCAGGTACATGTGTTATGTCCAGGTTGGGTGCAAACAGGAATCCTAAACACTGAACGAAACCGGCCAGATTCATTACGGAATCCAGAAACAGAAGTAGATCACAATACTGTAACAGAGGGTTTTATCCGGAATGCACACGTCGAAATGCAAGCGGGTTTATCGCCAGCTGAAGTCGCTGAACACGTTGTCAACGCAATTCAAAATGGTGTTTTCTATATTCACACACATCCTGAACACAAAACGTGGATTCAAGCACGCATGGAAGGTATTATTGAATAGTCCATTAAATTGAATTGATAATCCCATGGGAATCTGTTAAAATAAACTATACATCAACCAGTTGAAACCTACTTGGAGAGAATTATCCCTGTACAAATCACTAAAAGGAACACATTATGCGAAAGAAGTTATCCCTGTATTGCCCCCTTGTCATTGTGATCGTTATATGCGCATCATGTGCTAGCAAGACAGAATTGCCGAGTAATTTGGAGTTACTCAGTGCTATTGAAAGTGCCTTCGTTGACATTGCTACGAAAGCAAAACCTGCAATTGTTGGGATTTTTGCTGGACACTCAGATAGTGAGTTGAATCGTGCCGGTTCTGGTTTCTTTTATCGTGGAGACGGTCATATTTTGACAAATGACCACATCGTCCGTGGCGCAGAATACTATAGGATCAGGTTATTAGATGGAAGTGAACTTGATGCCAAATTAGTTGGAACGGATATTATCACTGATATCGCTGTCTTAAAAGTGGATCGTGAAGAGGTGTTCCCAACCCTACCCTTAGCAAATTCAGAAAAGGTTAAAGTCGGACAATTTGCGGTTGCCATCGGTAACCCCTTTCAGCTTGAGTATTCAGTAACGACGGGTGTTGTGAGTGGTAAGGGAAGGTCTGTACCGCTCGGACTCCAATTTATCCGACACCAAAACTTTATCCAGACAGACGCTTGGATTCATACGGGTAGCAGTGGCGGACCGCTGCTTAACATCTACGGAGAAGTTATCGGAATAAACGCGCTCATTCGGAAGGTAGAGAATACACCTGCACCGGTTCGGGCAGGCGCAGGATTTGCCATCCCAAGCAATATGGTCAATAACATCGGGGATCAACTCATCGCAAACGGAAAGATTATCCGGGGGTACCTGGGAATTAGAATGCGAGAGGTACAGGATGGGATTCGTGTCACTTTCGTGAGATCGGATACACCCGCATACCGAGCAGGGATGAGGCGAAATGATGTAATCGTTGAATACAATGGTGAGAAAATAAAAAAATCTGTTGACCTTATGATGCTAATCGCTGAATCAAAAGTTGGCAAAAAGGCAGTGATAAAGGTATTGCGCCGCGGTAAAGATAAAACCTTAAACGTAATAATTGATGAAATACCACCTGAATTAGCGGGTATACCTTACGAAGACGATTCCGTATCATGGAAGACACTTGGATTAGCAGTACGGAAATTGGAAAAACAGGATTTTGAAAGGTACACTTACCTAACTGAAGAAGATAGTGGCGTTGTTGTTGAAAGAGTGAAAGTAGATGCTCCAGGCTATAATGCCAAGATTCCACGCGGTTCACTTATCCTTAAAATCAACGGAAAAGAGATACCTGATGTCGCAGCTCTTGAAGCAATCCTTCAACTTGAACGAGAAGCTGAAGAGATGAAGATTGAGATAAAAAGTAGCTTCGGTGTAGAGCAGGTTACAGTTCACCTAACAGAAGAATAGTCGTATAATCATTCAACTTTATGTCACAAACTTCTAAAACACTTACCCTTAGAGATATATTTAGTCCAGGCGGAATCATCTCCCAACACCTGACAGGTTATGAGTTTCGCGAAGGACAATTAAACATGGCGAATGCTGTTGCACGAGCGTTCGCTGCTTCCGACCATCTGATAGTTGAAGCTGGTACAGGCGTTGGTAAGAGTTTTGCGTATCTCATTCCTGCAATCTCGATCGCGCTGAGGAATCAACAGACCGTAGTTGTATCAACAAACACAATTAGCCTCCAAGAACAACTCGTTACCAAAGATATTCCTTTCCTTCAGAAGGTTCTCCCACGGGATTTCAATGCTGTCCTCGCGAAAGGTAGACGGAACTATCTCTCGCTGCGAAGATTGGACAGTTTCATGCAATATGATCGGGGCTTATTTGATACATTTGAAGAAGTTGAACAGGTACAGGATATTGTCAAATGGGTTGAAACAACCGATGATGGTAGTCGTGCAGACCTACATTTTGAACCAAAACCTCATATCTGGGACAAGGTTGCATCTGATAGAGATAACTGTCTTCGAAGAAATTGTCCAACTTACGAAGTCTGTTTCTATTTTAAGGCACGGAATCAGATGTATGAGGCAGACCTGTTGATTGTCAACCATCATCTCCTCTTTAGCGATTTAGCACTTAAACAGAAAGACCCCTCTATAGGTATACTTCCTAACTATGACTATCTCATCATTGATGAAGCGCACCATCTTGAAGCGACGGCGACAACGCATGCCAGTGTTGAACTTAGCAATACACGCGTAAAATGGTTCTTAGATGCATTATTCAACGACCGGAACGAGAGTGGTACAGCAACCCGATTCGAGTCCGATGTCCTAAAAGAACAGACCGATGAAACGCGTGAACAAGCCAACCAGTTCTTTGACTCCGTTGAAACATACTTTAATGAATTAGAGGACAGAAATACAACTGTTAGAGTCAATGAGACCAACCTTGATAGAGTGTTCTCAAAGGGAAATACATTGGATCAACCGCTCTTAAAAATCGAGAAGACACTTAAACAGATGCGAGATACTGCTCCACTGGAAGATGATGAACAGGAATTGTCATCTTACTACAACCAGTGTGTGAGACTACGAGATGAGTTGGATCTGATGATACGTCAACCGGACCCTAACTACATCTACTGGATAGAAACTTCAAGATGGGGACACACGCCGCGGATTATGCTGAATGCTACACCGGTAAATGTGAGTCAGATGTTGCAAGAAACACTATTTGAGGTTAAAGAGAGTGTTGTCATGACAAGTGCTACACTATCCACCAATCAAACATTTGATTATTTCAAGAGTCGAATCGGTATAGTTGATTGTCAAGAACACCTTGTGCAATCACCCTTTAATTTCAAAGAACAGGTTGAACTCCACATTCCTCACGCAATGCCTGAACCGAATAGTAGTGAATTTGTTCCAGCCGCAATTAAGGAGATAAAACACTATCTTAAAATGACTCACGGCAAGGCATTTGTTCTATTCACAAGCTACAAGATGATGGATGAAGTCTACGAGGAAGTCGCTCCTTATCTTGCTGAAATCGGTATTGATACATTCAAACAGGGAGATGATCTTTCGCGATCGGATATGCTTCAAGCTTTCCGAGAAAATACAGACTCTGTGCTGTTCGGCACTTCCAGTTTCTGGGAAGGTGTTGATGTTCGCGGTGAAGCATTGAGCAGTGTCGTTATTACAAGATTGCCGTTTGAAGTACCAACCCATCCTGTATTGGAAGCACGCGTCAAACAGATTAAAGAAAAAGGGGGTAACGAGTTTATGGAATTCAGTTTGCCAGAAGCGATTCTGCGATTTAAACAGGGATTTGGACGGCTTATCCGGACGCAAACCGACCAAGGAATCGTTGTTATTCTGGATTCAAGAATCAGAACACGAAGTTACGGTAAACTCTTTATAGACTCATTACCACAATGTAATATTGTGTCATAATCTGTATGCACACCCCTCACTTGACCTCTGTGCCTGACATCTGTTCCAAGGCAAGGAGCAATGCTTGTGTCCCTAAACGTCCGTGTCCTTGTGCTTGCACAGCAGTATAGAGTTGATGTACTAATGCAAGTCCGGGAAGACTAAGGTTCATTTTGCGTGCTTCGTCTAATGCAATGCTCATGTCTTTGATGAAGTGCTCAACGAAGAAACCAGGATCAAAATTCCGTTGTAGCACTCGCGGTGCTAAGTTGTCTAATGACCAGCACGCAGCAGCGCCACCGCTGATGGAAGATAGCATCGTTTCTAAATCCAATCCTGCTTTATGTCCATAGATGAGTCCTTCGCAAACACCGATCATAGTGCCAGAGATAGTAATCTGATTACACATTTTCGTGTGTTGTCCAGCACCTGCACCACCTTGATAAACTATGTTCTTCCCCATTGCATCAAAAAGTGGCATAACTGCTTGTACAGCTGCTTCGTCCCCGCCAACCATGATGGAAAGACGTGCTTCACGCGCACCCACATCTCCACCTGAAACAGGGGCATCCACAGATGAGATATCCTGTTCTTTGGCTGCCGCGTAAATCTCTTGTGCCAGGGAAGGTTCAGTGGTCGTCATGTCAACAATGATACTACCGGGTTTTGCACCTTTCAATATACCGTTATCACCAAGGTATACTTCACGGACATCGGGCGGGAAACCGACAATGGTGAAGACCACATCTGAATCGGCAGCGACTTCACTGGGGGAATCTGCCCAAGCTGCCCCATCATCAATTAAGGGTTGTGCTTTTGATTTTGTCCGGTTATAGACGGTCATGCCATACCCCAAATCCATGAGATGCTGACACATCCAACGTCCCATCACACCTGTTCCAATCCAACCGAGCTTTGTTGTCTTGGGATCAACTTTATCAATTCGATTATTCATAATTCTCCTTTCACGGATATTGCTTGTTGGTATTATCTAAAATTAAAACCATTTCTACTATATTCTCTCCCATTTTGGAGCAAGATTTCGTAGGAGCGGGGTTTCCCGCCCGCGTATTAATAATTAATACCTGAATCCTCATGAAGTTTACGCTACAATAAAGAGTCAGTTTTATACTTTCCTATTCCTTAATTCACCGATTGAGGTGTTTTCATCTGTTCCAGTGGATCTTCGGTTATATCTTTTCTTGTTCCTTTCAGATCTTTTGTGATTTGTAATGCAATTACGATGCCTCCTGCAACAACACCTGAATAAACAGCGAAGAATCGGTTCAACAATACAAAAGGTGGAATAAAAACTTTAGGGATGATCTTTTCCATTAACCCATTTTTTGTAAGCTCCGCGAAACCACTTGCACCAGGAGTCGGCATAAACAATACAACAAAGTTATACAACATCTCTACTACGGTGAGATCCCATAGGGAAGCGTTCTCATTAAATGCTCTTATAACATAGTATCCACCCACAATTCGTGCAGCGAAGAATCCGCAAGTCAGCAGCAAACTCAGAAAACATGTCCATTTATGTTTACGAATTAACGTCTGAGCAAAAGCCTTGTGCTCAGTGGTAATCTGTTCTGCTTTTAGTTGGACACGTTTTAAGAAGGGCGCGATAGGTTTGAACCTTCGTCCTACATGGTCAGAAATCCAATAGAAAATACGGAAAACAATCTCTGGTTTAAACAGCAATAACACGAATGTTGTAAATACTAAACTGAATATCAACAAACTAAACAGACTAAGCCATTCAGAACCTTTTGGCATCACATGGGGATTTATCCAAAGTATACCACCTGCGGAGAGGATGAGTATCACCAAAGTTGATAAAAAGGAAGCAATACCTGCTGTAATGGCAGCCGAAAGTTTAGCACCCGACCTTGCATATATGTAAAGATGTCCAACACCACCTGTCTGAAAAGGTGTGATTGCAGAGACGCAGATTGTTGCTAAAATTGCACGAAAACTATTCCTGAATTTCATTGTCGGTGTCACCACCTTAATGAAGACATGGAATCTTAGACCTGCACATAGCCAGTCTAAAAACATGCAGACGAACGCACCGATTAGAAATTCATAGCGCATCTCTACAAAGACTTTCGTAAACGCTTCTGCTCCTCCTTTGAGATCCTGGACTCCACTACTCCAAACAAAACTGAGTACTAACCCTATTATCGTGAACAAAACAAAAAAAAGCACACCGCGAATCATGTTTTCACGGCTGATAGGGGATCGCATTATAATATGATATCCTTTATCGTCTACTATGTCTGCTGTTTGCTAAGTGCAATTTGAAAATAATAATACACTCTCAACCCCAGGTAGGTGCGATATCCTTATCGCACCGTTAATTGAGATTTATCTATTCTTCCACAAGTGTCAAATTCAAACTTATATCCATGGGCATTGCGGAATGCGTTAATGCACCGATGGAGATTAAATCAACGCCAGTTGCAGCGACTGTTCGCACCTGTTCCAATGTAATGCCACCTGAAGCTTCAGTTAATGCACATTTATTTACTAATTTTACAGCCTGTGTCATCGTAGATGGGGACATATTATCTAAAAGTACGATGTCCGCTTTTGCATCAATTGCTTCATTGAGCTGTTCAATTGTCTCAACTTCAACTTCAACTTTTGAGGTATGCGGCGCAGCTAACCGTGCACTTTTAACTGCAGTGCCTATCCCTCCTGCGGCGACAATATGATTATCTTTGATGAGAATTCCATCGTAAAGACCGAAGCGGTGGTTGTTTCCACCGCCAACACGAACAGCGTATTTTTGAAGTGCGCGCCAACCCGGTGTTGTTTTTCGTGTATCAACTATCCTGACATCATAGTCAGCTACCGCAGCAACATATTCTGATGTCAAGGTAGCAACACCAGAGAGGCGTTGAAGAAAGTTCAAGGCAGTTCTCTCCACTATCAAAATAGACTTTGCACTGCCTTGTACCGAAGCGATAGAATCACCTGCTTTGACTGCCTCACCATCAGTCACTATTGACTTAAAAACAAGACTGGTATCAAACCTCTTAAACGTACGTTCTGCAACAGGCAAACCAGCGATAATACCGGCACTCTTAGCAACGAGTGTTCCTTTACCCTTCTGTAACGGAGGCACAGTAGACTCGGTTGTAATGTCACCTATTCCGATGTCTTCTGCAAATGCAAGATCAATTAATGCATCTACAGACTGCAGATTTAGCATGGGTTTAACTCTGTTTCATCGACTAATATCTTTCCAAATAGGGTGTTAGGAATTTCTTAGCATCTTCCGTAACTTCCCAAGCATTTGGCCAGAAACAGAGGTCGATTGAGAACCACTCACCATCGTATCCTGTTTCGTCCATTATCACAGGTATGATAGCATCAAAATCCAGTACACCGTCTCCAAATGGCGCGTGCGTGCTTGTTTCGTCCCCGTGTAATGTATTGTCAGAATCGATAAGGTGGAAGTGTCCAATCTCGCCTTTGAGTTGACGGGCAAGTTCAATAACCCCATTATCACCGAGTGTTTCCTTTTCACCGACCTGTCTTGAACCGACTGTTGCACACATCTGGGCATGACATGTATCAAACATTACCTTAAAATTGGGGTGATCTACAGCCTTAGGTAAGTTTATGATGTCACTCGGTTTATTGAACATAAAGCCGGGTTCAAATTCCCATAACATCAGTACGCCATAGTCTTCAGCGACCTGTGCACACCGGCTCCATAATGTTGCAATCCTATCCCACGCTTCCCGCCGTTCAACCCCTTCAATCTCTTTCTCAGGATCTGATACTGTGTCAACCCGAATTGATGGTGAACCGAGATCAAGTGCAAGTTGAAGGTTGCGTCTGAAGAGTTTGAAATATGCATCGTCCTCTTGTGCTTCATCCGTTCCAGGACCAGGATGAGACCAGAAATCAGCTGCTAATCCTGAAACTTCTAAACCGTAGTAACTAATCAGTCCCTTCACGGCATCACGGTCACTCTTCATAGGGTAATCGTTGATGTCAATATGTGGTTTAAAAGCACCGATTTCAATCCCATCAAATTCAAGTTCTGCGAGTCGTTTGACGACATCATCAAACGGGACGGGGTTATCTTCATAAGGTCCAAATGCGTAAGCCCAACTTCCAATAGACAATTTTTTTGCCATGTTTTCCTCCTATAGGAAAGATTATAGTAAAGTGAATAATTAATAAGACATTTCACCCCATACACCGATGACGAAAAATACCCAGCGTAGGGGCGAGGTCTCCTCGCCCGTTGTGAAGTGTTTCATCAATTCTAAAATTCACTATATATCTATAATAGATTTTTCAAATAAATTACCATGATTCCAGTTCTTAGTTCGTAGTTTCTCCATCCTTAAGGGCATATAGAAACCAAGTTTTGGACTTCGGTCTCTAATTCAGTCGTTATCTGCTCTACTGTCTCTTTCTTTTTTGTTTTATAAGTATCGTATCGTTCAGATAGATTAATTGGCTCACTAACCCGAATAGACGCGACGCGTGGTCCCCGCCTATTTGCTGCTCCAAATACCTCTTTTTCCAATCTGAATATCACCTCAAGGTATCGTTCTGGTGAATGTTCTTCAGCGACATACCCATCGGCTATTGCAATGAAATTAGTCAGTCGTTCTAAATCTGGATAAAACTGTTGAAATTTCTGTAACTGTTCCTCATGTATTTTCCGTTCATATTCTGTCATCTGTTCAACATCCCTGTAGACTTCAGAATCGACTATGTTCTTCAGGGCACGGACACGTGTCAGGATATCGTCATCGGATTGAATCCCCATGATTTTTTCTGCATGTGATAGTATCTGTTCCTTCAATCCCTGAATATGTTCATTGAGCGAAGCCGTAGACTCTACCTTATATTGGTATTCATCCGCAAGCGTTTTCAGGACAGTGACGCCGATACGCCGCAATCGCTGGTAACGTTCATCAGGTGTACGTGCGTTGTCGGATAGGATATTACGTTCCAATGCTGTCAGTGCGTTGTCAATGACATCCCACATATCTCGCGTATAGCGATATTTAATACCGATAGGTAAGACATACAGCGGGTTAAACTTATCTGCTTTTCTCATGTCATCAATTGCCCAAAAACAGAGTTGTGTGATCCCTCTTTCAAACCGCATAACGGTATCGTTCTGCCGTGATATTTCTCCTTCTCCAAAGATGACAAGAGGCCATTTACCTTCAACTAATATCTGTCGCGTCGTTCTAAAAGCATTTCTATCAGCAGTGCCTCGCACCACTGAATAAACACCCAATCTTTGCATGACATAACTTCTAATCCCGCCTAATTTTCCTTTGTCAAAGGTCTCTCTGGCTGCCATATAGTAGAACGGTTGAGAAATCTGTTTTGACAAGAGAAAAACAACAGTGGGATCATCTGATGCGGCATGATTTGGTGCGATTAACGTCGGATTTCCGTGTATAGATCTTATTCTGTCAATAGACTCTGCATCAATGTCAATTGTCAGTCCTTTTGAAAATAATCTATTTGCTATAGGTACAATAGCATTAGCAACCTTGATAGCCTTCAGATTTAGTTTCGGCGGTTTAAAATCTAACATTGTATGCTTCCGTTACAGACTTGGTGGATAGCAACAAATAATCTCCATCGGTGAATCACTATTACTGACGATAACATAACTTGATAGACATCTCGGTATAAAGACAGATTTACCCCGTTTGAGAGGAACATCCGCAAAGTCACCTCTGAGTACCCCTTCGCCGTCTAATGTAACAAGTGCATAGAAACCTTTACCGGCAGGCATGCTGAGTGTTGAATTGACCGTTAACCGTGTACAACCGAAAAACTTTGATGCCTCTTCTGGCACGATTCTGTCTTCACGGTTATCACCTTCCTCCCTTACGAGTTCCGGTGTCCGACGAATATAGTTATTGAGATAATCAAGCTCAAGTTTGTCAAATTCAGCACAATCTACAGCTAAATCCCATCCGAGTCCGAGGTGTCCATCTTCTTTGTGATATGGAAAACCTTCCCATTCAGCGAGTATGTTCCAGTCCGTGGGTTCTTGCGGTTCAAGGACACAGAGTCCTGTACCGAGTGAATGAACGATGGGTGTCCGTAGGAAATATACTTCACCTACCTTCGGTTCAACGACGTGCATCAAGCTTCTTAAAGTTTCAATATCTTGTGCTTCCATCAGTCTGCGAAATTCAGATTTTTCAATACCGTCTTTCCAACCTATCCACGCTTTTGCACCGGGACGTGTTCCGATAAGAATCCATGCTTCATTCTTACCAAATGGTGAGTCAAGATGCTTCTGTGCGAAATCTGGATTTGGATGCCAATGTATCGGTATATGTGCGCCTTCACCGACATCAAAAATCTTCAGAAGCACACCTAAATCAGTGCCAAATTTCTCTACGTGTGCATTCCCAAGTGTCTGTTCAGGATAGGCGTCCAATAATTCCTTTAACAAGACCTCTTCTCCGTTTGGTAAATTGATCTTGCTAAAACCTTTTTCTGGTGGGTTCTCTCTACCTGGTGTTATTGCTCTGTTTGTTGAGAAAATCCATTCTTCAGAATAGTAGTCATCCTGTGGGTCGGGTTCCCCCATGAATTCTGCGCGAAGTTTCCCGCCATTATAGAAGTGCAGGTATGTATTCGGTGCTAATGCTATGGGTGCGTTTAGCATTGATTTTAATTCTGTTTTTGATGCCATATCATCATCCTTTCATTGAGTATAGGATTAAATTCTATCATTACTTAGGAGGAATTCTGACATACTCCCAAGCCTAAAGACTTAGGGTTCTTTAGTTCTTATATTGGTAGCAGTTTTTGCTTCCAAATGACTTTTCCTGCTTCCGTCTCGCGTGCCTCTGGTTGAGGTCTTACTTGGACTCCACAAGCGTTTTGTGTCTCGGTATGCCCTACCGC